>JAZURU010000110.1:0-1929 GCA_045606365.1 Candidatus Scatosoma sp.
TCCAAAGCATCACCCCCCACCAGGTATCAAAGGGGATCAAATCCACTGAATACGCCGTAGAAAATACTCCAACCGCCCGCGCAATCAGCATCATAATGATAAAATAGCGTGCAGACATCGTTGAAACGCCTGATACAAAGCACAAGATATCGTCAGGAAAAAAAGGCAATATAAACATAGCGGTCAGCAGTAGATGATCTTTTCCCTGAATACGTTTCTGCCAAAGCAATAGGTTCTCTTCCCCAATGAGCCAAGCCACCGCCTTATTTCCCCACTTTCTTCCTACCCAAAACGCCAAGATCGAACCAAGCGCAATCCCTAAGAAACTGTAAATTACCGCCAGAAACGTTCCAAACAGCTTGATTCCAACAAAGATACTCAGCACCCCTGGAATAGGTAAAAATAAGACCTGTACAATCTGTAAAGCTATATAAATATACGGCATGTATACGCCTGCGCGTTGTAAAAAGCGTTCGTAAAGTGTCGGGCTTTGTATGACGGTGATAAAATCCGTCCATTCTGCAATCGCTAAAACCACAAGGAAGAAGAGGATGAATACAATTCCAGAAAGTACGGTTTTATAGAATGTTGGCTTTTCCTTTAAAAGAAAAATTACGCCTGCAACGCATAGCATTACACCTGCCGTACAAAACAAAGCAAGCACCCCAAGACGGTATTTTTGCACGTACGGTACAGAAAGATGATAAATCGTCGCAATGCCTAACCCGAGCATGAGCGCACAAAGAAAAAACAGAACGATAAGCCGATATGCGACTCTCGTTCTGTTATTGTCTTTCCTATCCATTGCATTTCCCATAAAAGCAGTATGGAATTTTTACGACGTTTTATACCTTTTATCCCTCTTCGACGGTTGTTTCGCTTGCGTTAAGTAAAAGTTCTGGATGCGCTTTACGGTACTCTGCAATTGCGCCCGTAGCCAGCTTGTCACAGCGGTTGTTTAATTCGTTATCTGCATGCCCTGCAATCTTAAAAAAAGTGACCTCATGAAGCAACGTAAGCGCGTACAATTCCTCCCAAAGATCGGCGTTCAATACGGGCTTATGATCGGCTTTTTTCCAGCCACTCTTTTTCCATGCGTATATCCAGCCGTTTTCAAATGCGTTTACCGTATATGCAGAATCGCTGTATACGTCAACTTTACAAGGATATTTTAAACGCTTCAGCCCCTCGATGACCGCCGTCACTTCCATGCGGTTATTCGTTGTGTTTTCCACAGCGGCTGAATATTCGCGCTTGTGTTCGCCGTAAATCAAAATGCCGCCGTAGCCGCCAAGCCCCGGATTGACCGAGCATGCGCCGTCCGTATATAAAATAACGTGTTTTTTCATTTTATTCATCCATTTTTGCCGAATTTTTTTGAAAGCAAAATTTCCTTATATTTTCTGCGAAAAACAATTGACAAAAAGTTTTTTTTGTTATATAATAGCCTCGTTATTTAGGGGAATGGTATAGAGGTTGTGCCTTGGTCTCCAAAACCAATGAGATGAGTTCAAGTCTTATTTCCCCTGCCAAGGAGTCCCGAATCACTTATTTGTAGTGATTTCGGGGCTTTTTTTATTTGAAATTGCTTGTTTTTGCAATAAACTCCTCTACAATAAAAACACCAAATACGATTAAAATTCAATCTTTTCCATGGTCGTAAACGCCTCTTTGATCAACCCCTCAACGTCCAGCTTTGCCTCTTCGGCAAGAATGTCTTTAAGCTTAGGGCGAATCGCAGGAAATTCAGGCAAAAAAACGGTACAGCAATCTTCGTAAGGCAATATAGAGGTTTCATAGGTGCCGATTTTTACAGCACGATCAATGATCTCGTTTTTATCAAAGCCCACCAACGGACGAAGAATGGGCAGCTTTTCTACCACAGAATTGGAGGAGGTCATGCCCTCAATAAGTCGGATCGTAGCCATG
>JAZURU010000111.1:0-3902 GCA_045606365.1 Candidatus Scatosoma sp.
CCCGTTGGCGTATATATGACGGTCAACGATCAGGATAAGTTGGAGGTGTTGTCGATCGCAAAGAAGTTTGCTGATCTTGGGTGTACTATGTACGCAACCAAGGGTACGGCGCAGGTCATCACCGACCTTGGTTATGATTGCACGGTCGTGGACAGATTGTCTGCAACGGATACCGTCAAAAAGCTGATGGACGAGGGCAAGATCGACTACGTTGTATACACAGGCAAAACGGACATCGAATCTATCAACGACTTTATCAACCTGCATCACCATGCAATTTTGCTTGGCATCACCGTACTGACGGCGCTGGATACCGCGAACGCATTGGCAGATATTATTGCCAGCCGCTTTACCGAGGACAATACCGAGCTGGTGGATATCAACGCTCTGCGTACGGAAAAGTTAAAGCTTGCCTTTACAAAAATGCAATCTTGCGGAAACGATTATATTGTCTTTGACAATCGCGACGGCAAGATCACTTGTCCTGAATCTATCGCAGTCAATTACGTCATTCCACATTACGGAATCGGAGGCGACGGCATCGTGCTCATTGAAGATTCCACGGTTGCCGATGCAAAAATGCGCGTATTCAATAAAGACGGTTCGGAGGCGGAGGTAGGCGGCAACGCCATTCGCATGGTCGGCAAGTACCTCTATGAAAAGGGTATTGTCACAAAAAGGGATATTACCGTAGAAACGATTAGTAGCGTTTACAGCGTAAAAGTGTACTCGATGACGGGCAAGGTGAATTCTTCCAGCGTGAATTTTGGAAAAGTGCGCCTTAGCGGTAAGCAAATCCCTTGCGTTTGGGACGAGGAACAAATTGTTGCAAAGCCAATCATGGTTGGCGGCAAGGAATATAAAGCAACTTTGGTGAACGTCGGCAACCCGCATTGCGTAATTTTCACCGATAAGGTAGACGCGGTGGATTTGCCCACGGTTGGCCCTGAATTTGAAAACCATGAATATTTCCCGGAGGGAATCAATACCGAATTTGTTCGTATCGTCAACAAAGCGACGATCAAAATGCGCGTATGGGAAAGAAAGAACGGGGAAACCTGGTCGTGCGGTACGGGCGCGGCAGCGGCAGTAGTTGCAGCGGTGCTTGGAGGCTACTGCGAATACGATACCAACGTGACGGTAAAGCTTCGCGGTGGGGATCTTACCGTGAATTATCATTCCAACGGCGAGGTAGAGGTGCTTGGTAGCGTCAAGACCGTGTACGAAGGAATGTTGGAAATTTAACTTTTATTTGAGGGGAACATTGTGGCAGTAGATACTTTTTACGAAGAAAGCGCCGTTAACTTAAACGAGAAGAAACAATCCGTCTATTATATGATTTTTTACGTGTTGCAAATTGCGTTCATTGTGTTGGCGGTCGTGTGGTTTTTCCTTGCGTTTAATTTTGGGGTTGGAGCGCCAATCAACGGCAAAACGTGGGCAGACGTATTGCCCGGTTGGATTTTTCACGGTTTATTAGTGCTTTCGTTCATCGGCGGTGCAGTTGCATTTGGATTTTTGAAGCAACGCTTTAACGTCAGCTTCGACTACGTTTGCGTATCGGGGGAACTGCGTATTTCCAAGGTTATCAACCAGCGAAAGCGCAAGCTGATTTGTCGTCTTCAACCTGATGATATCCTGCAGCTTGGAGATATGGAAAGCGATTCTTACGACCGTTATCGGGCGCTTCCAGGGGTGAAAGAAGTTGTTTGCACATCCAATTATACGGCAGCAGACGGAAAATTTTTTCTTTACGTTTATGCGCAGCACGAAGGGCAGAAAAAGCTCTTTTTGCTGGAATGTCGCGAGGCATTGCTGATCAATTTGATGCAGTTCTTGCGCCGAGATATTTTGGATAGAGAGTATGTTCCCCAAGCAAAGAAGATGTAAGCTTATGATTTATTTGGATAATGCGGCAACGACGAAACCGTCAAAAACGGCTTTGTCCCGCGCGGAAGAATTTATTACGGAGAGGTATTATAATCCTTCGGCAAAATATCGGGAGGGTCACTCCTTACAGAGCGAGCTGAAATCAGCGCGCTCCTCTTTGCTTTCGGGGGTCGCTGACGTTACGGCGTTTGAGTTTGTCTTTACGTCGTGCGGAACGGAATCGGATAACCAAGCCGTTTTTTCCTTTGCAAAACGCGGTAACGCCATTACGACGGCAGGGGAACATTCGGCGGTATCCGCTTGCTTTGCCGAGTTAAAGCTGCGAGGGGTTGAACCCAGAGTTGCTCCCTTGAATAGGGATGGTACGGTGAACGAAGAAAAGCTACTTGCTATGGTGGATGAAAAGACGTCGTTCGTTTCCGTGATTCACGTTAACAATGAAACGGGCGCAATCAACGATATCAATGCGCTCGCAAGGAAGGTCAAAGCAAAAAATCCGCGCGTAATTTTCCACAGCGATGGGGTGCAGGCTTACGGAAAAATACCTTTTCGTTTGGCAAAGGAAGTGGATTTGTATTCGGTCAGCGCGCATAAGCTTGGCGGCTTAAAGGGTGTCGGAGGCTTGATCAAGCGCAAAACGTTGCTTTTACCCCCGTATATTTACGGCGGCGGTCAGGAATTAGGGCGGCGCAGCGGCACGGAAAACGTGTTTGGCATTATGTCCTTTGCCTACGCGGCAGAAGAAAAGTTTGCGGTTTTAAAAGAAACGTATCAGCGTGTAAATACTTATCGCGATCGTTTTTGGGGTGCGTTAAATCATGACCATTTTACACGAATTAGCAGCGTTGAAGGTTCTTCCCCATACATTTTGGCGCTTTCGGCAAAAGGTTTGCGCGGTGAAATTGTCTTACATATGGCAGAGGATTGCGGGCTTTTAATCGGTACGGGTTCGGCGTGTTCCTCCAATTCTAAAAATCGCTACAACAAGGTTGTTTTAGCGATGGGCTACGATGAGCAGACGGCTGACGGAGCGATTCGAATCAGCTTTTCGTCGGATACCACCGAAGAAGAGGTAATGCAAGCGACTTCGATTTTAACCAACGTTGTTTGTGAATTGCGAAAGAGAATGAATATAAAGGATGAAACATGAAGAAAGCGATTATTGTCCGCTATGCGGAGCTGTTTTTAAAGAAGAAAAACCGTGGATATTTTGAAACGATTTTCGAAAACAACATGAAAAAAGCCCTGGATGGGCTTACGTTTGAGCTGCATAAAAACAGCGGCAGGTACATCATTGATGGGTTCGAGGAATACGACGTTGAAGAAATAGTTCAACGTTTGAAAAAGGTGTTTGGATTGCATACCCTTTCCGTAGCTTACGTGACGACGACGGACTTGGACGGAATGTTGGAGGCAGCGTTGCTTGTCTGTCCTGAAAGCGGTACTTTTAAAGTAGAATCTCACCGAGGGGATAAACGCTATCCGATGACGTCTGTGGAGATCAGCCGTGTGCTTGGCGGAAAGATCCTTTCCGTGCGTCACGATTTAAAGGTGGACGTACACAACCCCGATCGAACGGTATGCGTAGACGTTCGGGAGGGTGGTACGGCGCTTGTTTTCGGGGAATATATCGAAGGGGCAAACGGTATGCCTGTGGGGACGGCAGGAAAAGGCTTGCTGTTGATTTCTGGCGGTATTGACAGCCCGGTGGCGGGTCACATGATTGCAAAGCGCGGCATGCGGGTAGAAACTTTGCATTTCCATAGCTATCCGTACACCAACGATCAGGCAAAGGAAAAGGTGATTGATCTTGCAACGATCTTATCGCAGTACACAGGGGTGACCAAGCTGCATACCGTCAGCGTCACGCACATTCAAGAGGAAATTCATGAAAAGTGCAAGCCCGAGCTAATGATTACGTTGCTGCGCCGTTTTATGTTTCGAATTGCAGAACGGCATGCGCTGAGGCTTGGCGCGCAATGTCTAATCACGGGCGAAAGCTTGGGGCAGGT
>JAZURU010000112.1:0-10015 GCA_045606365.1 Candidatus Scatosoma sp.
TCAACTCCTTGGCTCACAGAACGACATGGCTACGATCCGACTTGTAATGATTTGGAAACAGTCAATATCAGCGAAGGCGCGACGTTTCTCGGTGCACATATGTTTAGCGGGTGTGAAGCATTAACGAACATTATTCTTCCAAATAGCTTGACTACAATCAAAATGCACGCATTTTCAGATTGTTACGATCTAAAAAATATAGAACTTCCTAAGGGTTTAACTTCTCTTGGTTCGTGTGCATTTAGGCATTGTAGTGGTTTGGAGCGTATTGTGATTCCCGATAGCGTGACGGATATTCAGGATTCAGTTTTTCAAGGGTGTAAAAGCTTAAAGACCGCAAATTTGCCTGTAAATAGCGTTGCAGTTCCAAACTCTATGTTTGAAGGATGCAATAAATTATCGGAATTCGTTATTTTAGATGGTGTTCACACGATTGGTGATTCTGCTTTTGCTGGGTGCTCATCCTTGA
This sequence comes from Candidatus Scatosoma sp., assembly GCA_045606365.1. Taxonomy (GTDB): domain Bacteria; phylum Bacillota; class Clostridia; order Christensenellales; family Borkfalkiaceae; genus Scatosoma. Next base: position 470 of record JAZURU010000112.1, read on the forward strand.
GAGAAATACTTATTCCAAGTTCGGTAACGACTATTGGAAAACAAGCATTTTCCGGTTGTGGAGGTTTAACGGAAATCGTTTTGCCTGATTCGGTAGAATTCATCGGTTTTCAGGCGTTTCATAGTTGTTCGCAATTATCCGATGTAAGACTTGGAAACGGAATAAACGCCATCGAAGCGGATACTTTCGGATATTGTATAAATTTGACCGAGATAACGATTCCTGAAACTGTAACGTCGATCGGTGAATGGGCGTTCGGATTATGTACGGGATTATTGACAATTACTATTCCCGATGGCGTGTCTACAATCTCGGAAAATACATTTCATGGTTGCGAAAAATTGGAAAGTATAACTCTTGGGAAAAGTGTTTCCGCTATTAAAGACGACTTTTACGGTTGTCGGAGTTTGATAAAAATGGAAGCCAATATCGAAAATGCATATTATACGGCGATAGAAGGGGTTCTATACACGAAAGACAAGAAAACGCTTGTGAAATATCCTCAAGGCAAAGAAGAACTTCGTTTTAATATTCCCGATTCTGTTACGGTAATTGGGGGAAAAGCTTTTCAAGATTGCGTTTATCTGCAGGAAATTCTTCTTCCGCAGAGCGTAACGGATATCGGGGCGCGCGCATTTGAAAACTGCCTTGCGTTGGAAAAAGTAAATATCCCCGAAAAGATAACGAAACTCGAAGAAGGAACGTTCTCTGGTTGCGGAACTTTGGAAACATTGAACATTCCCGACAGTGTAACGGCGATTGCGGATTTTGTTTTCTATAATTGCACAAATTTGAAAGCGATTGTAATCCCCGATAGCGTATCTGACTTTGGTGGTTCTGTTTTTTACGGGTGTCCTAATTTGACAATTTATTGTGAAGTTTTGTCTATGCCAACGTTATGGAAAACGAAAAACGAATGGAATAATCCTTATTATACGGTCGTGTGGGGATACAATAATGTTACGACAAACGAAACGTATGATTATGTCGTACACGATGAGAATGCGAGTTTAACAAGATACAAAGGTGTCGAAACGGAGATTGTGATTCCTACTATGATTGATGGATATAAAGTTGTTCGCTTTGGTGATATTTTTAAGAATAATCAGACGATTGTTTCTGTAGTTATTCCCGACGGAATAACAGTAATTGCCGATCAGGCATTTTACGGCTGTACGGAATTGAGCCGTGTTGAAATTCCCGATAGCATGATAGAAGTTGGATATCAAGCATTTTATAATTGCGGAAAATTATGTAACGTGTTAAATCTTAAAAACGTCACGTCAATAGACATGAGTGCGTTTGAGGGATGCGGCAGTTTGAAAAGCGTCGTTTTATCAGATGAACTTGCGTATGTTGGCTATTATTTGTTTAGTAACACGGATTTAACAAATATTTATTATGTAGGAACGATGGAGAGTTGGGCGAAAAAACTCGAGGAATTAACTAACAGTAATTATCTAAGAGGATATACAATGTATTATTATAGAGAAGAACAACCGATAGCAGAAGGAAATTATTGGCATTATGACAAAAATGGAGAGATTACTATTTGGTAAAACTGAACCCATTTTTTAGGGATTTGAACCCATTGTCGAAGAAAGTGAACCCATAGGGCAAAAATTTTTGAACCCATTTTGGCTTAAAATGAACCCATTTTGAAATTGTATCAAAATTGGTTATCTTTCACACGCGAACGCACCCCCTGTGGGTGCGTTTTTTACGTGGTGCGGATGAAGGTTTGACTCGGTTCCATCGGTTCGCGCGAGGAGGGCGAACGCCTGACGACGCTCTCCAATTGGTTGTTTTAACTATAAAAACAAGTTGTTGACTTTTGGGTGTGCAGGTGTTAAAATTTAATTGTGAAAGCGCTTTTAACATTTGCTATAGGAGAATTGGTATGGAAATAGGAAATAAAATAAAACAACTCAGGTATAAATCAGGATTGACACAGGAGCAGCTTGCTTTGAAGTTAGGTGTAAGTGCACAATCTGTTTCAAAGTGGGAAACGGCTGTTACTATGCCCGATATAACTCTGTTGCCCATACTTGCGGGAGAATTTGGCGTGAGTATAGATGAATTATTCGACTTGACGGCAGATCAAAAGTTGCACAGAATAGAAAAACGTATTGAGGCTGAGGAAGAGCTTACTCCTGACGTTTTTAGGGAATACGAGGAAATTCTGCAAAACGAACTTTCAGAAAACGGCGACAGCGTGAGAATTCTAAGTCTGCTTGCCAATCTTTATCACCATCGTATGGAATCCGATGCAAAAAAAGTCAGCCGCTATGCCCGCGAGGCGATAAGGCTTCAACCCGAGAAAAAGGATTGTCAGTGGTTTTTGAATATGGCTGAGGGTCAATGCGCGTGGGATTGGAATATATATGAGCATTCTTCAATAATAGATTTTTATAAGGATGTTATAAAAAATGATAAGGTTGCGCCCGCGACACCGTTGCCGTATTATTATCTTATTGACAATCTTATTTCCGATTGCAGAACAAAAGAAGCAAGAGAATATCTTACAAAAATGCAGACATTGCCTGCGCATAATCCTGTTCTTGCTTTTGTGTATAGCGCGCATATCGCTCTTGCAGAACATGATGAAAACACGGCAGATGGTATAATTGAAGAGGGATTCAAGAGGTTTGACGGGAATAGCACCTTCCTTTTTGAAGCGGCGCAGTATTATGCGAGAAAATGTAATTATGAAAGAGCGATTATGTTATACGAACAGTCTTGGAGGGCGGAAGAAAGCAAAAAGCCGAGATATACAGATGCATTGTACGCAGTTGCAAAGATATATGGGATTATGGGGGAAAAGGAAAAGCTTCTCGCAACCTATGACAGAATAATCGAGTCACTAAAAACTGAATGGGGTTTTGCTGCGGATGACAGAGCTGTGATTGAGGTTGAGCGCGAAAAGAAAGCCGCAGAGATGAGAAAATAAAATGGACTTCAAGTATCCCCAAATAAAATTGTATCAAAATTTTAGATTACTCACACTCGAACGCACCCCTTTGTGGGTGCGTTTTTTATATCCAAAGTTCATATTGGTGCGATGCCTTTTAAAAGACCTAACATTTTGGCAAGTAAAAGGTTGCATATTTTTATTTTTTGTGTTATAATATCCCCCGTGGGGGGATAATTTAACAAGGAGAAAAATGGTGGAACATACGCACGAATACAAAAAGGAACACAAGCATGAACACACACAAACGAAAGCTGTTTTAAACAGAATGTCCCGTGCGATCGGGCATATGAACGCAGTGAAAAAGATGATTGAAGAGGGGCGGGATTGCGGCGACGTGCTCATTCAGCTGTCGGCAATCCGTGCGCAGATTACAAACGTGAGCAAGGTGATCCTGAAAGACCATTTGGATCATTGTATTGTAGACGCTGTACGGAAAAATGATGAGGACGCCATACAGAATTTAAAAGGGGCGATTGATAAGCTGTTATGAGCAAATCCATTAAAACAGGTATTTTTTTGGCGGTGTTGGCGGCGGCTCTGTATGCAATCAATGCGCCGTTTTCCAAGCTGCTTTTGCAGTATATGCCTCCAACGCTGATGGCGGGATTTTTGTATCTTGGCGCGGGGCTTGGTATGGGAGTGGTAGCACTGCTCCGTGGGGCGAAGAAAACGGAAAGAGAGGAAAAACGCTTGACCAAGGCAGAGCTGCCGTATACGTTGGCGATGATTGCGCTAGATATTGCTGCCCCGATTTTTTTATTGATCGGGTTAAATTCTACCACGGCGGCAAACGCCTCTCTTTTAAATAATTTCGAAATCGTAGCCACGGCGATCCTTTCGATGATTGTTTTTAAAGAAAAAATCAGCCCAAGGCTTTGGGGCGGCATTTTATTCGTCGTTGTATCCTGCGCGTTGCTTTCCTTTGAAGATATTGCCGATTTTCGATTTTCCGTTGGCTCGGTTTTTATTCTGCTTGCCTGTGTTTGCTGGGGGTTCGAAAACAACTGTACGCGTAAAATCTCGTCTAAAGACCCCTTGCAAATCGTGTTGTTAAAGGGGATATTTTCGGGGCTGGGATCGGTGGTGATCGGGCTTTGGATCGGCGAGCGAATCACGGTCCCTTGGAGCGTTTTTGCCGTGCTTGGCGTAGGCTTTGTGGCGTATGGGCTGAGCATTTTCTTCTACGTGCACGCGCAGCGGTTGCTGGGCGCGGCGCGTACCAGCGCATATTATGCGATCGCCCCGTTTATCGGCGCGTTTTTATCCCTGCTGATTTTTCGTGAGTTGCCTCATTACAGCTATTTTATCGCGCTGGCGTTTATGGGGCTTGGCGCGTGGCTGTGCGCGAACGATGAGCCGATTTTCAAAAAGAAAAATTAGCGTTTTTGCTACTTTTATTGTATCAAAAAACCGCCTCGAAAGGCGGTTTTTGTGCGTTTTAGCGACGTATGGAATTAACCGTTTTCCGTTTCAGACGGGCTTTCTTCCGTCTGCGCGGCGTTGTCTGCGTCCGATTGCTTTTTACGGCTTTGCCAAAAGGCTTTGCATTTTTTTACAAGCGCCGTCACGTCCGTTTTTACGTGGTTGAATTCGAAAATCAAAGACATCAGGAAACACACGGGGGTCACCAGCAGGAAACAGGGAACAACCAGCCAGAACCAGGGCCAATATTTTGCTTCGCCTGCGTGCGGGCCGACGGGGATCGTCTTGAAAAATGCGGGGCAAGCCCATTCGATCAGCTTGGACAGCGTGCCGTCCGGGCCCCAGATGAGGGAGGAATTGACGTACGGAATAGCGTGCACGTCGTCGCCGCGCGGGGGAATGAACCCAAGCTCGCTTTGCAGCACCTGATTGAGCATGATAAACAGCATCACGATTAGGAAGATGATGGGGGTAGACCACACTCTTCTATAATCAATGGTATGGATTTTGAAAAGAACCATCAGCAGGGGCACGTACCACAGCAGGCTGTGATGCAGGTAAAACCTTGCTACGTCGATCCATTCTGCCGCGGCATCGGGCTTGTTGATCGGGTCGATGGGGTAGCAGATGGCAATGATCCCGCTGATGACCCCTATGTAGAACATATAATCCTTGACGTGTTTGTTCTTGCTAAGCAGCATGAAGGGAAACAACGCGATGTTTGCGCCGCAGATGTTGATGAACCAAGAGTCCCGCAAATGGATCTCGTAATTCAAGGAATACGGGGGGAACAGCCCTTTCATGAAATGCAGCACGAGGGCAAAGAACATCAGGGAAATCAAGACGATCTTCACTGTGGTGTGGCTGCGTTTTCTCAAAAGGAAGTACAGCCCGAAAAAGCCCCCGACAGAGGCGAACATAAACAAAAAATACCAGAAGTTAAACAGTTCGATATCCATACGCTTTTCCTACTTGTTAGGTGTTGATACTGTAAGCATAACAATATTTTCGACAAAAGTCAAATAAATGCAAAAAATATTTGCTTTTTTTGTCATATTTTGTTATGATAAAGAAAAAAGAGGAGCAAAAAGGTTATGACGTTTGAACAATGGGTATTCGGAACGATCGACAATCCGCCGATCCAAGGGCAATGGGGACCTTTACATATTGCAACCATGCTGATCAGCATTGCGTGTATTGTCGGGTTCTATTTTTTGGTAAAACACGTGCAAAACAAAGAGCTTACCAAAAAAATCATCGTCATCACGTTGGCGTCGCTGATTTTCTTTTTTGAATTGACCAGCCGCATTGTGTATTTTTTGATGAACCATTTGGAGCTGGGGAATTTTTCTGTCCTCTGGATTTTGCTGCCAAAGCCGTGGTGTGCAATTTCGTGCTGGGTGCTGATGGCTGCCGTGGTAGTGAACAAGCGCTTTTTCTATAATTTTGCCAGCTTGTCTGCGCTGCTTTGTTCGCTGGTATATTTTTCGTACCCTGGCGTGGGCTTCAACAACGAATACATTTTGTATTTCAACCTCTATTCGATCGTCACGCACGCGCTGCTGTTGACCACATCGATTACGTTTATCGTGCTTGGGTTTACGAAGTTTGAATATAAGGGAATTTGGAAGGTGGCGATTTGCTTTGCGGCGACCTTCCTGTATGCATTCTTTGAAATTTTCGTGTTGAAGATAGAGCGCGACCCGCTGTACTTTATGCCCAACGGCGACATTCAAGCGGGGATCTTGCGCATCAGCTACGGGCTGTATTTGTTCCTGTACATCACCGTGATGTTGATCTATATCAATGCGTTCTATTTGGTTCAAGATAGAAAGAACGTAAAAAGTTTCTTTGCAAAGATTTTAAAAAAGGCTTAAAGGTCGTGTAAAAACGGCTTCACCTCGTACCTGCCCCGCCCTTATCGTGTAGCGGTGATAAAAATTGCCTTGAAAAGGACAAATAAAAGCGCCCCTGTGCGGCATGCACAGGGGCGCATTTTTGCGGCGTTATTCGCCGATAAATTTTTTCAAAATAGGGAGGTTGGTAAAATCGTCTAAATATAAATCGCAGTGCGCTTTCACCTCGTCCACGTGGGCGCGCATCGAATAATCGCTGATCGCGCAGACGTTCACGCCCAAAAGGTTTGCCGTTTTTACAGCGTGGTTGGCGTCCTCAAAAAGATAAATGTGCTTAATGTCGCAGCCCGAACGGTCCATACACATTTGGTAGATTTTCGGGTCGCGCTTGGAAATACCGACGATCTCTTCCGTGATGATAAACTCGAAATACTTTTCTAAATCGAAATGCCGTACGGCTTGGATTAGCACTTTATAATGGGTTGCCGAGGCAAGATACAGGGTGTAGCCCTGCCCTTTTAAGTAATCCAAAAACTCGATAATCCCAGCTTTCAAAGGGATACGGTTGCAGTAATTATACACCATTTTTTCGTGCCAGCTAGCCATCAGCTTTTCCGCGGGGCCGAGGGTAGGGTACAGCTTAGCAAGGTATTCCGAAAAGTGGGGCACGCTCATGGTGCGGATGATCTGTTCGTAATTTTCCAGCGGGGGCAAGCCGTTTTCTTCCAGGGTCACCCTGCCCAGCTCGTCCCAAGCCCACATGGAATCGGCAATCGTGCCGTCAAAATCAAAGATAATCAATTTATTTTCTTTCATAATTTTTCCTTATTTGTTTGCTTTGCCCTTGGGGTTTTCCTCGGTGAAAAGGGCGATAGTAAACGTTTTGTCGGGGCGGTAATCAAATTCCGCGTTAATGATGTCGTCAAAGGGGTTCAAGTGCAATTTTCCGCCCAAGATAGGGGTGATGCAGCTTTTCGTCAGCGAGGCGGATTTTGCCGCCGAGATCACGTCCAAAGGCGCGGTGCATGCCGCTACGTTGCCGTTGCCCGTGAATACCGATTTTAAATGCGCGTTCGCATTCTTATACTTATGATCCCAAATGTTGTGTTTATACGCCTTGGGGGTGTAGGGATAATTCTTTTTCAGCGCCTTGCTTAAAAAAGTGATATTTCCCTTTTCAAAATGGCTGATAAACACGCTGGCGGTGGTGTGGTCGGAGGTGCAGACGACAAAGCCGTTTTCAATCTGCTGTTCCGCAATCAAGTCGGTGATTAACGGATTGAGGTTGATATACACTTCCTTGTTGTATTCCACGCCCGTTTCGCTTTTATATTTATCCTTGGTGGTCATTTCCAGCAGTACGCTTTCGTACAGCGTTTTGTCCGCGGTGTCGATTTCCTCTTCGTTTTTCAACATTTCGTCGCGGATCTTCTGCTTGTAGGTTTTGATGACCTCCGAGATTTTAAATCTGTAAAAAGTGCTTTTCATAGACTTTCCCTTATAACCGTTTTAAACCAAGTTAGCCGTCACGATGTCATCTTCTTCACCGAACAGAGCCACGGTGAACGAATGGTCGGGCTTGTAATCAAATTCTGCATATACGACGTCGTCGAATTTCCCAAGGTGCAGCTTGCCGTCGATGATCAGCACCAGCGCGCTTCTGCCGATGGCGGTCGCCTTTGCAGCGGCAGCCATATTGACGGAATCTGCGCCGTCAGCCGTTTCCTGCTTTGCTTTTTTCCCAAAGCAGAGCCTTGTCCGCAGCCCCGAGGAGTACCGTTTTTTCAGCGCCTTGCTAAGGTCGGTCATCGCACCCTGTTCAAAGTGGTTGACGTACACGCTGGCAGTGGGGGCGTCGGAGGAACACAGCAAGAAACCGTTGACGATACCGTGCTCCTTGATGAGGTTGGACAGCAACACGTCGAGGTTTAAGAAAAACTCCTTATTGTGGCTGTGTTTTTTGCTATCGAGGTACTTGTCCCCCGATTCGATCTCAAACAAAACGGTTTCATACAAAGCCTTGTTGGCGGTATCCATGTCTTGATCGTCCTTCAATTTTTGTTCGCGGATCTTCTGTTTATAGGTTTTGATCAGTTCGTCGATTTGGAATCTGTAATATTTGCTTTTCATGTAGGCGCGCTCCTCTTATTTTTGGTCGATGTCGATCTTGTAAAAGTGGTAGGTAAGCTTCATCTTGTATACGTCCATGATCTTGTCCACATCGTCTGCCGTCAGCGGCTTTTCCTGATAGACAACGGAGAACATTACGTTGTCCATTGCGGACATGATGTTGGTTTTCAGCGTTTCGTATTGCACGAGATCGAAGAAGGATACGTAGTTGACGACGTTATAGAAAAAGTCCAGCATCTTCGTATTCAGCGCGGTGCATTTTTCCTGCTTGCTGAGGGTGGAATCGTTTAAAACCTCTTCCACCTCTTTTGCGTGCGCGTCGATCTTTTCCGTGGAGAGCATTTCCTTATGCCAAGTGTTTTTCTTTTGCGTCTGCTTTTCCGCCTCGGCTTGCAGACTCTGCGAACGCGCCACGGCGAATACGCCCACCGCGCTGATGATTGCGGCGAAGGCGGATAAAAGCTCGGCAGTGTTTTCGGCGAACCAAGCGCCTAAGGCATGCAAAAATTCGATCATCTGCCCGTCCTCCTGCCTTTTGCGGCGGCGTTTCCACCCAGATTTTCACGCACTTCGATTACGTTTTCAATCAGAATTTCGGCATATTCGTTCATCTTTGCGATAAGCGCAGGATTTTTCGAAAATGCAAAAGTGTACTTGTCGTTAAACTTTTTCAAGATTTCCTTTTTTACCGTGATGCTAACGTCGCTTTTTTGCAGCGCGCGATTGTTCTTGTGCTTGGTATAATCGCTGCCGTAAATCGTCTTTAAACAGAGGGTGCGGATCGTCTGTTCAAAAAATCCGTAGAAAAAGGAATAGCTGACGTAGTGGGGTTCGGGCTGGAAGATGATACGGTGGGAAACGGGATCGTTTTCCTTTTGCGCGAAGTGCGTTTCGTTTCTGCGCGCCGTCAGCCCGTTTTCGTAGCCGATTAAATAATTTTCCACGCCGCTGTCCGTCTTTTGCTTAGCGACCAGCTTTTCATCCAAAAAGATTGCCCACGCGTGCTTGTCGTTGACCGACTGAATGTGTTGTTTCAGCTCGGATTTTTTCAGCTGGCTCTTGTCCATGTCTACGCCGTAGGCGCAGCCGCTGGCGCGGCAGGGCAGGACGTCGTCGGGGCGATCCTCGATAAACTTTTTATAATCCGTAAGTCGGGGGCCAAGC
>JAZURU010000113.1:0-5476 GCA_045606365.1 Candidatus Scatosoma sp.
TATTCTGTCATTTTAAGCAAAGTAAAGAATATCCGCGAAGGATTCTCCGTCGCTATCGCGCCTCAGAATGACATGCGGAAGGCGGGAATCTTACGCTTTCCCCTGCCTGAAAATGACGTGCGGGACGATCTCCTCGAAAGAGCAACCTGCATTTTGCAAGCTACAACGTAGAAACAAGGGGCGCCCTTTAAAAGGCGCCCCCTTTTTCAACGCGTACATGGTAGCTGCAAATCACATTTTATCCGTTCTTTTCCGCTTTCTTGGATTCGCGCGTTCGTTGCTGCTTTTGCTTTAATGCCAAGGTGTGCGACAGCTTCATTTCCTGCAAAATGCATTTGACCAAGCCGTCCAAATCGCTCCCCTCCTGATAATCGGCGGTACAGATATAATTCACTCGGTTATCCAGCAGCAAATCCACAACCTTGTCCTTCTTACCCTTTTGATAAAGGGCAATAGACACGCCGCCCTGCTTTTTTACGAACGTCATGCACGGCACATCGGTGATCCCATCGCCAAAATACAGCATATTCTGATAGGACACGACACGATCGGTCATCTTTTCGTTGACCTTTCTATTTTCCGTTTCATCGTATATCCCCTTGGAAATGCGGAAAATATACTGCGTTTTCTGCGTATAGTTGATTGCAACGCTGGGCCAAACCGCATTGCCCTCTTCGTCGAAATAATAACGGCAGGCGAAGATTTTTTTAAACTCGTCCTTGATCGACGATCCGTCAATGATGTCCTTCAAACCGCTGGAAATCACGTAATGTTCGATTTTCACCCCGATGGATTCGCCGTATTGATTGATTCGTTTAAACCAATTCTGCACCCCTTTATAAAATTTTATGTTCTTCCCCAAAGAGCGCAGATACTCCTGCGTGAACGGAATTCCCTTTTCACGGCATTTATGCATCATAAAATACATATAGCCCAAGATCCCTTCCATGTAATTTTTTTTGCGGAATTGTTCGGTTTCCGTCCAAAATTCATCGCTGGACATATTGAGGTTTGGAATAAAGCCGTATTCCTGCATGTCCTGATCGCATAACGTTTTATCAAAATCGTACATAAACGCGATGGTAGGTATTTTTTTCATCGTTCCCTCCTAGGATTACATTCGTTTTACAATCTCTTTGCAGATTTCAATTAAGCTATATCGAATGCCCTTTCGGCTGTGCCAGCTGCGATCGTCCCAGACAGAGCCCGATACGTCGTCGCCGCCGTATAAAATCGCCCCATAGCGTATGCCGCGAAACTGTGCCACGGCAAGGCAGCCCGCCTGCTCCATTTCCACGATCTTCGCGCCCTCCTCCTTTCGGTGGGCAATCAGCGCCTTGGTTTCCCGATAAAAGGCGTCCGTCGTCCAAGTGATACCGCTGAAATAAGGAATCTTGTTTTCTTCCAAATATGCGCGTATGATGCGTTGCACGTCCTCTTGCGCGTAGATCACGCGCGAGGGCGGGGCATAATGATAGGAAAAGCCCTCGTCGCGGATTGCGCCCTCTACCACGAGCAGTTGCCCTACGGCAATGCTTTTGTCCAGCACGCCACCGCCGCCGCAGAACATCACTTTTTCAATGCCAAGCCCCGTCAGCTCGTCTAAATACCCTGCCGTTGCGGGACAACCGATGACGCCGTGCATCAAAAGGACGTCCTCGCCTATAAATTTATACAAAACAAGGTCGTTTTCCCCGCTAATCGTCTTATACGGCTGGATTTTCTGTTCTTCTAAAAGAGTGTTAATCCCCTCTTTAAAAAAGCTAATCACCAGCCGATTGCTACAAAGCTTGCCAAATTTTTTCTGCATAAAGCTGGGCTCAATCAAGCCCGTCCGATCGTCGTCAAATTCTAAAATCGGATAGTCTGCCTTACGTATCATACGTCCTCTTGCGTCACCGTTTCCTTGGTTTTTTCGTCGGTTTCCGCCCCATACGGCTGGGATTGCGAGGCTGCCTCGGTTTCTTCCTCGTCCCCCTCACGCATCGCCATTCCTACCAAAAGCAACCCGCCTACCAGCAGCAGATCCACCAAGAAGAACACAAGTATGCCGCCAAACTGCCAGCTTAAATGGAACCCAAGCCCCAGCAGGTTGGAAAACAGCGCAAGCACAGCCGCCGCTGCCGCAATCGCCGCGGGCAGGAAAAACAGATTTTTCAACCGATCGCTACCCACCAGCAGGGTCGCCGCGCCAAACGCCGCCACCATCAGCAAGTTTTCTATCAGCTGCCAGAAAATGGGCAAAAAGGCAAGGAATTTGCTGGGCTCGTGCGAACCGAATATCTCCATCAGCGGCGAATAATATTGCTGCCAAGCGCCCTCTGGCAGACGCTGGCTACCATACATATATTGCCAGCTGTCAATCACTTCTTTTACCAAATTCCACCCCGCAAGCAACGTAAGAAAGGCAAACGGAAGCGCCAGCTCTTTACCGCTAATCCATTTGGGCTGGAACGCCTTAACTGCCAACATCGCGCCAGCCGCCAAAAGCAATATCAGTTGCAGCCAATCCTCCCTAATAAACAACAGAGCGCCAATAGGTTCTTCGTAATTTCCCCCGGGGATGGTCTTCCCCAAAAAGCTGTTCAGCATATCTAAAAAAGTAAAGCTTTCGGGAGCCCTGCCCGTCCTCCACACCATTTCATTGATCGAAAAGGAACAGCAAAGATCGATGAAAAAGTTTCGATTTTGATCCCCAATATACATTATTTCAAAAATGTTTTCTTTCCCCAACGTATTCCACGCGAAGAAAAATTCGAAAAAGCAAAGCAATCCAAACAGACACAAAGCCGCTGTGGCAATCACAGAAAATAATACTTTTTTACTCATAGCGCCCCCCTTTTTATTCCTCTTGCTTTATCAAATGGAACACAAGATAAAAACCGATGATAGAAACCAGCTGCGAAGATACGATCAGCATCACCATCAACGCAATTTCTATAATTTTATCCCATTGCGAAAGCTGTTCCTTTAAAATCAGGCGCAGCGCCACCAGCCCCATTGCCAAAATGCCAATGAGCTCGCGCAGGAAGTTGATATCCAGCCAATTCATCGAACCGATGCCAAAATCTGCAAGCCCCCTCCAAACGTGCTGCTCCGTTCCGTCGACGTAGACCGGTCCAAATTGCTCCGTCCACCAGCTTCTGTAGCCGCAAATATTTAAACTATGCCCCATCGGCAGCAAGCTAATAAAAATAAAAAAGCCCAGCATTGCAATCGCAGCCGCCACCATCCAATCCTGCACAAACGGAATAAATTCCTTCGCCACCAACAGCGCGGCAATCGCTACGTAGAAAAATAGCGCAATCATATTGATGCCGTCCTGCCCCTGCAACCCGATCAGCCCCGCCAGCACAAATGCCGCGGCAGCAAGAAAGGTTGTCACTCTCCTTTTGGTCATAACGTCCTCCTGTACGGTCAAAGCATCAACCGTTTTTCTTATCTTATCACAACCGAGAAAATTTGTCCATACTTTTGTCAAATTTTTATAATTTTTATAAAAAATGATTCTTCCGCCGTTGCTTTTTCAAAAATTGTGTGCTACAATATTCTCACAAAAGAGGAAGGTATTTACCGTATGAAAAAATCTATTCTTGTGTTATTGTCCATCTTCGCGGCGGCTTGCGCGCTGGGCGGGTGCGAAACCACCCCCGATCCCTCCGTACCGTCAGATTCGCCGTCGGCAAGCGTTCCCGCAGGCTCGACGGGCAGCGAAAGCGGCTCGACAGGTAGCGAAGGCGGCTCGACAGGCAGCGAAGGCGGCTCGACGGGCAGCGAAGGCGGCTCGGTTGACCCTGAACTCCCCGACAAAGATCCCGCCTTGGAAATCTTAGAGGCTGCGTACGCGCTGAAACAGGGCAGCTCGCTTTCGGGTACGTATACCCTCACGGGGGTCGTCAGCGACGTGGAAAAGACCAGCCAAGGCGACGTTTGCCTTACCTTTGTCGTAGGCAATTATACACAGTATCCCATGTATTGCTATTGGCTGCAGGATGCTGGCCATTTGCAGGTTGGCGACACCGTCACCGTGCAGGGTACGATTAAAAACCATTACGGCTTGATTGAATTTGACCACCCCACTCTTGTGCCTAATGGTACAGGCGGCAACACGGGTACAGGCGGCACGACGGGTAGCTATGCCTATACGGATTTCACCGCCGACGAAAAAGCGCTCTTTCAAGAATACCTCGGCGCGTTAATCCCCTTTGCCCCCAACAACGAATACTACATTGAGGAATACAAGCAGTATTACGAGGAAGAAAACCAAACGGAACGTGGCATCAATTTCTACACCTTCGGCAACACGCAAGCAGATTTCAACGCATACCTGGTAGCCTTTTCTGCCTATGAGGACGCAGGCACAGGCAAAGATGAAGACGGCGATACGTGGTATTATTTTGACGGCGACGGCTACTACGTTGACCTCTGCTACTACTATGACGGCGATAACGACGGCTATTGGATAGACGTCTATGCCTACGTTTTAGAGGACGGCAATACAACGGGTGAGAATAATGGCAACAGCGGCTCTGGCAGCGGTTCAGGCAGCACTTCTCAGCCTGAAACCCTTTTAACAAATGCAGGCAAAGGCTTGCCTACGGGCACGAACGGCGTATATAACGTAGATTTCACCAAGGCGACCTACGTCAAAAACGTCACCGAACAAGGGACTTACTTAGACGGTTGCCCCACTCTTTCGACGGAAAACGCCAATCCAGCGGTGCTGGTGGTTCCCGTACAGTTCATCGACGTGACCGCAGCCAGCAAGGGTTATACGATTGAAAACATCCAAAAGGCTTGGATAGGCGGCGCAAACGATACCGATTATTATTCGGTACACGATTATTACTATACGTCCAGCTACGGAAAACTCGATTTGGACATCACCGTTTTAAACGAGTGGTTTACCCCGAAAAACGAAAGCTCGTATTACCTGAACGCGACGATGGATTATTACGGCGATACCGTCGAATGCGGCGACCAAATGATCATCGACGAGCTCTTGGCGCATTACGCGGATAGCATGGACCTTTCCAAATTCGATTCGGATAAAAACGGCTGGATCGATTCTATCGTACTCATCAACACGCTGGACGTCAATTCCGACGTGATTATGCAATGGGCGTACAGATATTGGAACATCTACACAGACGCCGAGGAATCTTATTACGAATACGACGGCGTTTCTGCAAACGATTACCTGTGGGCGCCCTACGCCTTCCTGCACGAAAGCTATGACGCAGACGGCAACGTTTCCTACGACGATACTTCCGTTCTCAATCCCTATACCTTTATCCATGAATTTGGGCACGTCTTGGGCGCGGACGATTATTACGACACCAGCTATTCCAGCGATGAAACCCCGATGTCGAGTTGTGATATCATGGACGGCATGACGGGCGATCACAACGCTTATACGAAGTTTCATTACGGTTGGCTGACCTCCTCCCGCTTAGTGGTAAGTCGGAGGCCAAGC
>JAZURU010000114.1:0-5454 GCA_045606365.1 Candidatus Scatosoma sp.
AAGGAAACGCTGGATATTTACACGCCGCTGGCGGGTAGGTTGGGTATTTCGCAGTTGAAATGCGAATTGGAGGACCTTTGCCTGAAATATTTGGACCCCGAGGCGTACGAGTATTTGGCGGTGAACGTGCACGAGCGCCTTTCACAGCGCAAAGAATTGATTGAACACGTCATTGCCGAGCTGAAAAAACTGATGGCGCGGGATAATATCCAAGGGGAAGTCTTTGGCAGACCCAAGCATTATTATTCCATATACAAAAAGATGAAAAACAAGGGGCATTCGATCGACCAGATCTATGACCTTTCCGCGGTGCGTATCATCGTTAAGGACGTGCGGGAATGCTATACCGTTTTAGGGGAAATTCACGAACATTGGATGCCCATTCCCGGCAGAATTAAGGATTATATCGCCACCCCGAAGCCCAACAAATATCAATCCCTGCATACCACGGTGATGACTTCGTTTGGGCAACCGGTGGAAATTCAAATCCGTACCGAGGAAATGCACCGTATCGCCGAATTTGGTATCGCGGCGCATTGGAAATACAAAGAGGGCAGAACTGACGAGGCGAACACCTCGTTTGAAAACAAGCTGGCTTGGGTCAAGCGAGTGATGGAATGGCAGGGCGAAATGAAGGGCTCGCAGGAATTTGTCGACGCCCTGAAAACCGAGCTGTACAGCCACGAGCTGCTGGTATTTACGCCGCTTGGCAAGGTGATTTCCTTGCCGCCGGAGGCAACGCCAATCGATTTTGCTTACGCAATCCATTCCGAGGTAGGCAACCGTTGTACGGGCGCAAGGGTCAATTCGCGTATGGTCCCCCTCACCACGAAATTAGAGGTGGGCGACGTTGTGGAAATCATCACTTCCCCCACGTCCAAAGGTCCCTCGCGGGATTGGTTGAAGATTGTCAAATCTGCCAGCGCGCGTGCGAAAATCAAGCAGTTCTTTAAAAATCTGCTGCGCGACGATTATATCCGTGACGGACAAAACCGTTTGGAGGAAGAGGCAAGAAAGAAGGGGTATTCCCTTTCCACGCTGCTGACCGAAGAGGGGTTTGAACGGGTTGCCGAACGGTTCTCGTTCACCGAATACGACGAAATGTACGCAGCGGTGGGCTACGGCTCGGTGTCCGTTGGACAGGTGCTGGTAAAGCTGATCGACCATTATAAGAAGAAAGCGCCGCAAGGCTTTGTGCTTTCCGATGGCGGGATCAAAAAGAGCCCCAGCGGTATCCTCATCAACGGCGAAAGCGGTATGCTGGTGCGTTTTGCAGGGTGTTGCTCCCCCGTTCGCGGTGACGCGATTATCGGGTTTACCTCTCGCGGTAGAGGGGTTGTGGTGCACCGTGCGGACTGTTCGAACGTTCGCGGTGTGGAGCCGGGCAGATTGCTGTCGGCGTCGTGGGTGGAAGAAACGGGCGGCAGCCGTTATAACGCGCACGTTTCCATCAAGGCGCAGGATCAGGGCGCGGCGTTGTCCGTGTTGTCCTTTGTGGTGGCGGATATGAAGCTGTCGATCACCGCCGTCAACGGCAGAATTGATAAGAACGGCGACGCCATTTTAGAGGCGAGCGTTTCCTTGTCCGACGTTTCCGAGTTGGATCTTTTGATTAAAAAAATGCTGTTGGATAAACGGATTTACGACGTGCACAGAGGTGTTTGATGAAACGGTTTAAGATCTATCCGCGCGGGTTTGGAGCGAATACCTACGTTTTGACGGCAGACGATAAAACGGCGGTGGTCATCGACCCCTCTTCGTATGCGGTCGTGCGGGAGATAGAGGCGCGTGAACTCGTACCTGCCTACGTCCTTTTGACCCATTGCCATTTTGATCACGTCATGTTTGCGGCAGAGCTGCAAAGGATGGGGGCAAAGATCGTTTGCTTGGATAAAGAGCTGGAAAACTTCCATACGGACGTCGATTTGTTTTCGATGGCGGGGATGGATAGAAAGCCCTTTACGGTGGATCGTACGGTGACAGACCAAGAAAGCTTTACCCTTGCGGGGATCACCTTTACGGCGATGTCTTTGCCGGGACATACCTCGGGCAGCGCGGCGTATTGCACGGAAAACGACGGGGAAAAGTGGCTGTTTACGGGCGACGTTTTGTTCGAGGATAGCATTGGCAGAACGGATTTCCCCACAGGCTCGGTTGCCGACATGAGGGAAAGCCTGCGGACTTTGAAAAATTTAGAGGGCGAATACTTGATTTTTAGCGGCCACGGCGAGGATACGACACTGTCGCGTGAAAAGGCAAGAAACGCCTTTTTGTTGGATGCTTGATATGCTTACTACCGATTGTAAATTTTTAGAAAACGAATTGATGGACGTCGTGCGTTTGTTCGAAAAACGCCCGACGTCTATTTCCCATTCCTTCCGCTTTTCGGAGGGGGTATTCTATAACGATTTTACGGTGGACGGCGTAGAATATTCTTTCAAGGACGAGGGGCAGGTATGCGATGAAATCGTGTATAAGCGACTGGAACGCCGCTATGCCAAGCTGGCGCTGTATGCCATTTTGTCCAAACGTTCGGGCGAAAAAATGCCTTGGGGGGCTTTGACGGGGATACGCCCCACGAAAATGGCGTATATGGAATTGCAGGCGGGCAGAGATCCGCACGCGCTGTTTGAAAAGATGCAGGTTTCTTCGGAAAATATAAAGCTGGTGGATGATATTTTGGCGGCGCAAAAGGGAATTTATTCGCAGGAGGACGGCGCGGATTTGTTTATTTCTATTCCGTTTTGCCCGACCAAATGCGCTTACTGTTCGTTTATTACCGCGCCGATCGATCGCATTCGGCATTTCCTTGCGCCTTATCTTGCGTGCTTGGAAAAGGAGCTTGCCGCGGTGCAACCTCTCTGCAAGCATTTACGCAGCATTTATATCGGTGGAGGTACGCCGTTTGTTTTAAATGAGGAGGAGCTTCAGCGGGTGTTAATGGCGACCGCGCCGCTTGTAAAGGAGGGGGTGGAATACACCGTGGAGGCGGGCAGACCCGACGTGTTTACAGACGGGAAATTGCGGCTATTAAAGGAATACGGAGTGAACAGAATCTGTATCAATCCACAGTCTTTTTCAGATAAAACCTTACAAAAAATCGGCAGAAAGCATACCGTCGAGGACGTGCATCGGGCGTTTGCGCTTGCGAAGAAATACGGCTTTATTATCAACGTGGATCTGATTGCAGGGCTTGAGGATGAGGACGTGGCAACCTTCCAAAGCAGCGTGCAAAAAGCGGTGGAAACAGGGGCGGACAATATCACGGTGCATTGCCTATCCTTAAAATCGGGCGCAAAGCTGAAAGAGGAGCTTTCCAGGGTGGAAAACAATTTCGCCAAGGACATGGTGGCGATTTCCCGCGAAATTTTATCCAAGGCAGGCTACGTACCCTATTATATGTACCGCCAAAAATACCAGGCGGGCAACAACGAAAACGTGGGTTGGACCAAGCCGGGCAAGGCGTGCGTATACAACGTTGACGTGATGGAAGAAACGACGGACAATATCGCCGTGGGGGCGAACGCCGTTTCTAAACGGGTTTTCGACGGTGGGGCGCGCATAGAACGCTTTGCCTCGCAAAAGGATTTAAAAACGTATATGGAAAAGCTGGACGAAACGATTGAAAAACGCCACAACTTTTTTACGAAAAACGGGTAAAAACGTTTTACATTCTTAAAAGAATGTGGTATTATAATAAAGCGGCTGCAAAGTGCCTCGATTCTCCACGGGCGGCTTTGTGGTACGAGATACATTCCATAGGAGGATAAAAAGAAATGGAAAAGAACGAAATCATTGCAACCTATGCTACCCACGAAGGCGATACGGGTTCCCCCGAAGTGCAGATCGCACTTTTGACGTACAGAATCAATCACCTCAACGAACATTTGAAGGTTAACAAGCAGGACAACCACTCCCGCCGCGGCCTTTTGAAAATGGTTGGTAAACGTCGTGGTTTGCTCGACTATCTCAAGGAAAAGGATATCATGAGATACCGTGCAATCATCGAAAAATTGGGTCTTAGAAAATAAGCAACGAAAAGGGGCGTGTTTTTTGCGCCCCTTTTTATCGTTATATAGGGGGCGACGGAATCTTTTCCGCCGAAAGAAAACCGATATAGCGACATACCTGCTCCGCCAGGCGACGGAGTGGGACAAGAACAAAAAAAGAATTACAGTATAAGGAGAAAAAACAAATGCCTAATTTAGAAAATGCAAGAGTGTTCAAAACGGACTACGCCGGCAGAGAATTGACGGTGGAGCTGGGCAAATATGCCGAGCAGGCAAACGGCGCGTGCTTGGTTCGTTGCGGCGACACGGTGGTAAACGTGACGGTGTGTATGGCAGAAAAGCCCAGAGAAGGAATGGACTTCTTCCCTCTGTCCGTTGATTACGAAGAAAAGATGTTTGCTGTCGGTAAGATTCCCGGTGGCTTTAAAAAGCGTGAGGGCAGGGCATCCGACAAGGCGATTTTGGTCAGCCGCTTGATCGACCGTCCCATCCGTCCTCTGTTCCCCAAGGGGATTTTTAACGACGTAGTGGTTGTGGCAACGGCTCTGTCCGTGGATCCTGATATTGCTCCCGAGCCTATCGCTATGATCGGTTCGTCCGTAGCGTTGTCGATTTCCGACATTCCTTGGGCTGGCCCTACGGGTTCGGTCATCGTTGGCTGCGTGGATGGCAAATACGTCATCAACCCCACGGTGGAAGAAAAAGAAAAGAGCACCATTCACCTTTCCTTGGCAGGCACGAAGGACGCAATCCTTATGATCGAGGCGGGCGCAATGGAAGTGACCGATGAAGAAATGGTTGGCGCGATCATGTACGGCCACGAAGAGATCAAAAAGATCTGCGCTTGGATCGAAGAGATTGCTCGCGTTGCGGGTAAGCCCAAGATGGAAATGGAGCTGTACAAGATCCCCGAAGATTTGGATGCGGCGGTAAAGGCATACGGCTACGATAAGCTGTACGCTGCGCTCGACACGTTTGACAGACAGGAACGTCAGGCAAGACAAAACGCTGCGGAAGCGGAAATCATCGAACATTTCGCAGAAATCTATCCCGACCAGATGCGTGAGGTGAAGGATTCCATTTACTATATTGTAAAAGGCATCGTGCGCGCGAAGATCTTTGAAAACGGCGTTCGTCCCGACGGCAGAACCTTGAAGGAAGTTCGTCCTATCTGGTGCGAACACGGGGTACTTCCTCGCGTACACGGCTCGGCTGTGTTCACCAGAGGTCAGACGCAGGCGCTTACCACCTGTACCCTTGGTATGCTGGGTGAGGCGCAGAAGATGGACGGTTTGGACGAGGAAACGGAAAAGAGATATATGCATCAATATAACTTCCCCGGCTACTGTACGGGTGAAGCAAAGGCGCTTAGAAGCCCCGGCCGCCGCGAAATCGGTCACGGCGCTTTGGCAAGTCGGATCGTAGCCATGTCGTTCTGTGAGCC
>JAZURU010000115.1:0-6886 GCA_045606365.1 Candidatus Scatosoma sp.
GACGGCAAGCCGCAGCAGCTGGGCTTGATGGACATCATTCGCCATTACGTATCCTACCAGCAAAAGCTGATTTTAAAGCGCACGCTGTTCGAGCTGGATCAGGCGGAAAGAAAGTGCCATATTTTAGAGGGCTTGATCATCGCCGTGCAGAACATCGACGAGGTGATCGCCATTATCAAAAAATCGGAGAGCACGGCAGACGCGAAAGCAAAGCTGATGGAACGTTTCTCCATTTCTGAAATTCAGGCGCATCATATCCTTGAATTAAAGCTGGCGCGTTTGACCAAGCTGGAAATTACCAAGCTTGAAAACGAGCTGAAAGATCTGCAAAAGCTGATCAAAAAGCTGACGGGAATTTCCAAAAGCAAGGACAAACAGCTGCAGGTGGTTAAGGAAGAGATCACCGAGATCAAGGAGCGCTATCCTTCCCCTAGAAGAAGCCGTTTGGTATTCACCTCGGCAGAGGCGGACGGCTTGATTTCCGTATCCCGTGAAAAGGTGCAGGGCGAAAAATGCACGCTGGTGTATACGGCGGACGATAGGTTAAAGGTTCTGATCGGCGGCAACGTCGTGGGGCTGGAAAAACCGATTGAGGGTAGGTTCAAGCCTGGCTTGGTGGCTATGCACGTTTTAAAGACGGCGACGGATAAACGGATTATGGCGTTCACCAACTTTGGCAACTGCTACAAGCTGGACATCTACGCGCCTGAATACGCTTGCCGTTTCACCGATGAGGGCGTTTCCTTGCAGGATATGTGCAAGGACGCTTTGGACGGTGAAAAGGTGGTGGCGCTGTTCGAGCTCCCCGCCCGTATGCCGATTGGCAACCTCATGTTCTTCACAAAGAAGGGTATGATGAAAAAGACGGCGTGGAACGAATACGATCAAAAGAAGGACGCCTTCCAGGCGATCAAGCTTGCCGAGGACGACGAGGTGCTTACCGTCGAAAACGAAACGGACGACGAGGATACCATTATCATCGTCACGAAAAACGGTATCTGCTTGAATGCGAAAAAGGACGATATCCCCGTGCAGGGTAGAATTTCTGCAGGCGTTCGCGGCATACAGCTGCGCGAGGGGGATCGCGTCATCTTGATGACCCAGCAAAACGGCGACGGTGAAATCGTCATCGCGACGGATGAGGGCAAATTCAAGCGTGTGATCGTTTCGCAGATCGAGCCGACGGGCAGATACAAAAAGGGCAGCGCGATCGTAGGCTTGCGTGAGGGTGCCAGCGTGCTTTGCGCCAGCTACGTGACCGTACCCTATTATTTGGCGGTTGTTGTAAAGGGCAACGTCGTATCCCAGCTCTCCACCGAGGATACCTTTATCCTGATGCAGAGCGCCAAGGCAAAGCGAGTGCTTCGCTACGAAGAAGATTCGGTGGTAAAGGTATTCCCGATGCCGTATAAAAAAGCCGATTAAAAACCCTATTGCGGGGTGGTTTTTCCCCGAAGAATCGGTCTAATCCGCAATATTACGACATAAGATATTCCGTAGACAAAAATCGGAGGGGTCGTGATCTTGTGGGAATATATTGAGGAAAGAGCAAGAAAGTGCGCGGAATATATCGTCGCAACGGGTTGTACCGTTCGGGCGTGTTCTGCGCATTTTCATATCAGCAAATCTACCGTACATAAGGACGTTTCAGAACGTTTGCAATACGTTGACTTAGAGCTATTTGAAGAGGTGCGCGCCGTACTGAATACGAACCTTAACGAACGGCATTTACGTGGCGGCGACGCTACGCGGCGAAAATATCTGTCAAAAAAGGATTAAAGGCGAAAGGACGAAAGTCTTTTCGTTTTTTTTCTTGTGGGACTTGCATTTTTACGTGGGATATGGTACAATAGCTGTAATATCATTACGGAGTACTATCATGGAAAAGACGGCGGTCATCGGTTTAGGTATCATTGGGGCGTCCTTGGCGCGCGCTTTGAAAAAGGGCGGGCTTTGCGTCGATGGCTTTGATCTTGATGCAAAAACGCTGGAATATGCTTTGAATAAGGAATATATCGACGGTGTTGCGGCAGAGCTTTCCGTTTACGACAACGTCATTTTGGCTGTACCGCCTAAGGCGGCGCTTGCGATATTGCAGACGGCAATCTTTAAAGATGGGGCGTTTGTCGCCGATATTTGCGGCGTCAAGCAATGCATTGAAAATGCGGTGTATGCGCAGCGTAGAAATTATCGCTACGTAGGGCTGCACCCGATGGCGGGCAAGGAAACCTCGGGCATCGAATCCTCCTCAGCGTCCTTGTTCAACGGTGCGAATTTGGTCATCACCGTTGCGCCGCAAACGGACCCTGGGGCGCTTACTAAGGCGAGGGAAATTGCCGGCGTGTTGGGCTTTGGTAAAATCGTGGAATGCACGGCGGAGGAGCACGACAAAAAGATCGCTTTGACCTCACAGCTGGCGCACATCGTATCCAATGCGTACGTAAAAAGCGAGCAAGTGCCGCATTGCGACGGCTTTACGGGCGGCAGCTTTCAGGATATGACCCGCATTGCAGGCGTAGACGAGCAGATGTGGACGGAGCTGTACATGCTAAATCGGGGACCTATTTTAACCGAGCTTCGCGGTTTGATCGAACATTTGACTGTCTACAAAGAGGCGATTGAAATAGGCGACGACGACGCTTTGCGCCAAGCTTTGGCGGAAGGCAAAGCCATTCGGAAGAGGATCAAGCGAAAAAACGATTAAATTTTTTCGTTTTTATGTAAATACAGTTTACATTTTTGTCGCTTTTTGTTATACTAAACTTGAAATAATGGGAAATTAGCGGATTGATGCAAGACGGATTTCTGACAATACGGACGACTGTTGACGGAACGGAGAGTCGGTTTTCTTGCAAAGCGGAAATGGAATTTACCTCCTTGTCCGCTGTTTTGCGTTATGTGGAAGAAAACGCACAGGTGACGATTACGGTCAATGAAAGCGGCGCAACCATTGAAAGGCGTGGGGATTATTCGATGCGGCTTTCCTTGCGGGAACGCGAACGCACGCAGGGCGTCTTGTCGATTGGCGGCAACGAGGGCTCGATTGACGTAGAAACCGAACGGATTGCCTATTCGCTGAACAAAAAATCCCTATTATTGCAGCTGCATTATACTTTGCATTTCGGCAGCGAACGGCAAAGAATGCGTTTGATGATAAAAGCAACGATCCATTGACGGCGTATAACGGCGTTGATGAGAGGGAGGAAGAATGAAGATTCAATATTTGGGGCATTCCTGCTTCAAACTAACGGAAAGCACGGGTACGACGGTGATTACAGACCCGTATAAAAAGGTCGGCTACGAGATGGTGGGCGGTCAAACTGCGGACGCTGTCACGGTCAGCCATTCTCATTATGACCATGATAACGTGCAGGCGATCGGCGGAAATCCGCAGTTGATCAATAAAGAGGGCTTTTATCAGTTGCCCGGTGTTGAAATCAACGGTATCAAAAGCTATCACGATACGGATGAGGGAAAGCTGCGCGGCGAAAACGTTATTTTCAAGTTCCGTATGGACGGCTTGGATGTCTGTCATATGGGGGACATCGGCGAGGAGTGCTCGGCAGAGCTTTTGGAAATGCTGTTGCCCGTGAATATTTTGCTCATTCCCGTAGGCGGTACGTATACCATTGATGCAGAACAAGCCAAGGAATACGTGGACAGATTGATGCCGGACGTCGTAATTCCTATGCATTACCGTTCCCGCCATTCGACGATCGACCTTGATAAGGCACAGCCTTTCTTGGACGAATTTGACGATGAGGACGTGGACGTTTGCCGCAAGGATGTTTTGGAATTTTCCCGCGACGATTTAACCGAAGAAAGAACGAAAGTAATCTTAATGGAACGGACGAAAACGAATGATTGATAAAATTCAAGGGTTCAAAAACGCTTGTGCCGAGGCTTTGGACGCATTTTCGCTGATGCAGCTGCGCCCTTACGCACGGGATATCGGCGTGGAAGTCCCCACCAAAAAAAAGAAAATGGATTTGATTGCGGATATCGTTGCCGTTTTATCAGGGGAGGTTGCGCCCATCGAGCGTTCTAAGCTTGGCGCGCCTGTAAAGGACGATCATGTAGATCCTGAAATCGAGCAATCCATTGCAAAGCTGCGCTACGTCTGGTTTGCAGGGGTAGAGCCGCCCGTTCGGCTGACGTACTTCGAATCGCAGATGCGTAATTCCATGGTGGCGCAATCCTCGGATAACGCGATGACGTACGAACAGTACCACGCGCAGGAAATTCATGCAGGGCAGCTGGAAATTTTGGACGAAGTTCCTTGTCTTGTCGATAAAAGCGGCGATCTTAGCGGCGAAAGACTGCTGGTGTCGGTAGAGCTGATCCGTCAATACGGCTTGCGGGAAGGGGACGTGATTACCTGCCACGCCTTTGAAAAGATGGGGGTTCGCGCTGCGAAAAATATCCTGTCGATCAACAGCCTTTATGCGGGCACGGAAAAGCGGTTTATTTTCGATCGCGAAGCGGTTGCGTATCCTACGGAAAAGATTGCGTTTACTTCGTCTGAAACGTCGGGGACGGTCGGAAAATACTTGGACTACGTCCTGCCCATCGGCTACGGACAGCGCTGTCTAATTTCTTCCATGCCTAAAGCCGGAAAATCGGTGTTTCTTCGCGATATTGCTAAGGCGCTTTGCGAGGGAAAACGCCGCGGCAGGGAGGTCTTGGTGCTGTTGGTTGATCAATCACCGGAGCTCATATCCTCCTATCAAGCCTTTATGAAAGCGGGTAATTTGGTTGCTACCACCTACGAGGACGAGGCTGCCCGTCACGTATTTGCGTCAGAATTTTTGTTAAAGCGAGCAAAGCGTTTTGCGGAAATGGGAATGGACGTCGTCTTGATTGTAGACTCTCTTTCGAAGGTTGCAAAGGCATATAATGAAACGGATTTTTCCATAGGCGGTAAAACGTTGCCGTGCGGGTTAGAAAGCAAGTCTGCCCACTACATCAAGAAGTATTTTGGGGCGGCAAGGCGCTTTGCAGAGCGCGGCTCGTTGACCTTGATCGGCGGGGCGGCGTTTGGCACGGGCGACGGCATGGACGATACGCTGTATTCCGAGCTGTCCTCGGTGGCGAATGCCGAGATCCGTTTAAGCGAAGAGTTGTCCAAACGCAGGATATTCCCTGCGGTAGACGTTGCGCTTTCGTACAGCGATTGCTTGCAGCAGCTGTTCACGGCAGAAGAACAGGAGGCAGAAAGGGCGTTTAGAAAGTACGTCTTATCCTCTGCCGATGCCGAGGCGGCGCATAGCATACTAACAAGCAGCGAAAATTTTGATGAATTTTATAAAAATTGCAAAAAATAATACATTTTTATAAAAAGGCAAAAAATGGATTAGGGGCGGACATGGTTGCCCCTTTTTCTTTTTTTTAACGAAAAAAATTCGACAAAATTCGTCAAAAAATTTTGAGGTATTCGTTTTTTTTATTGATGAATTTCAAAAAACCTTTTTTCAACGCCAAATCAGTGTTAAAAAAGGATTTTTCGTCTGGTTTCCATAATTTTTTTCAATACAACATCTTGTGCTCCGCTGCTTGACTTTGATACAAGATATGGTATAATAGTATGGCTCGACGAAGATAAGCACAATATATTGTGGAAATATGTTTTATTTTGGCACAATATGTGGTGGTGGGATAGACGAAAGAAAGGAATAGGGACGGTAGCGAAATGAAGATCATTAAACGAAGCGGACAAGAGGTGGAATTCGACATCGAAAAAATCATCGCGGCGGTTAGAAAAGCCAACCGCGATATGGACGTATATTTGCGTATTGACGACGCGCAGATTTTGGAAATTGCAGATGCCGTTGCGAAAAAATGCGAAGCATTAAATCGTTCTCCGCAGGTCGAAGAAGTGCAGGATATGGTGGAAGATCGCCTGATGGATATCAAGGCGTTTGCTTTGGCGCGCAAATATATCACTTACCGTTTTAAACGTGATCTCGTCCGTAAGGTTAACACGACCGACGCGCAGATTTTGGCGCTGATTGAATGCAACAGCGAGGTTGCAAAGCAGGAAAATTCGAACAAAAACCCCACGGTGAACAGCGTTCAGCGGGAATATATGGCAGGCGAGGTATCCAAGGATTTAACCCGCCGTATTTTGTTGCCCGACGATATCGTTGCGGCGCACGATCAAGGGATCATTCATTTCCATGACGCCGACTATTTTGCGCAGCACATGCACAATTGCGACCTTGTCAACTTGGAAGATATGTTGCAAAACGGCACGGTTATTTCGGGCACGCTGATTGAAAAGCCGCACAGCTTTTCCACGGCTTGCAATATTGCCACGCAGATTATCGCGCAGGTCGCCTCCAATCAATACGGCGGGCAGAGTATTTCGCTCACCCATCTTGCGCCGTTTGTAGAAATCAGCCGTCAGAAGATCCGCAAAGAGGTCGCGGCAGAGCTTGCAACCGTTGGCGTACAGGACGAAACGCACATCAACCGCATCGCGGAGGCACGCTTGCGCGCTGAAATTGCAAGAGGTATTCAGACGATTCAGTATCAGGTTGTCACGTTGCTTACTACCAACGGTCAGGCGCCGTTCGTCACGGTGTTTATGTACTTGAACGAGGCGCGCACGGAACAGGAAAAGGCAGACCTTGCCATGATTATCGAAGAAACGCTGAAACAGCGTATTTCGGGGGTTAAAAACGAATCAGGCGTATGGATCACGCCCGCGTTCCCGAAACTTATCTACGTGCTGGAGCCGGACAATATTTCCGAAGAACAGCCGTATTGGTATTTGACCGAGCTTGCGGCGAAATGTACTGCAAAGCGCATGGTTCCGGATTATATTTCCGAAAAGAAGATGCTGGAATTTAAGGTGGATAAAAACGGCGAGGGGCATTGCTATACC
>JAZURU010000116.1:0-3174 GCA_045606365.1 Candidatus Scatosoma sp.
CCCAGCAAGGGAACTGCATCGGGGAGCAGAATACCTACCACCAAGGTGACGACCACGGGGAAGATGATCTTTTCCACCTTCGATACCTTTCTAAGCGGTTTCATTCTAATCAGCCGTTCTTTTTTAGGTACAATCAAACGCATCAACGGCTTTTGGATGATGGGAATGAGCGCCATATACGAATATGCCGCCACTGCAATTGCGGAAAGCAATTCCTTCGGCTGACCGTTAAACTGCGAAAAAGCCGCAAGCTTTTGCGTGACGTAGATTGCCGTAGGGCCGTCTGCGCCACCGATGATTGCAATAGACGCCGCTGCCGCAAGGTTGAAACCAATCAAGCTTGCTACAATCAGGGTTAAGAATACGCCCAACTGTGCGGCTGCACCCAGCAGCATACTCTTGGGGTTAGAAATCAAAGGACCAAAGTCGGTCATCGCGCCGATGCCAAGGAAAATCAGCGGAGGATAAATAACGTTCTCAACACCGAAGAATAAGTACCAAAGCAATCCCTTATCTTCTACGTCTTCATACGCTACGCCTTCGCCCTGTATTCCCCACAGAACGTCGTGTGCGCCTGGAAGATTGATTAAAAACATACCGAATGCGATCGGCAACAATAAAAGGGGTTCAAACTTTTTCACGATCGCCAGATACATCAAGACGAAAGACACCAGCAGCATGACGTAATTCTGCCAAGATCCCTGCGCCAGACCGGAATCGTTGAAAAGTCCTTTAAAAATATCCCCTATCATGCTAAAAAACAGTAAATTTTGCATGAGGATCTCCTTATTTGATTAGGAAATTACCGCCAAAACGGAATCCGATTCTACGTTTGCACCCTTAGCTACTTGGAAAGAAACCACACCGTCGCAAGGCGCTGCAATATCGTTATCCATCTTCATAGCCTCCAAAACCAAAATGGGCTGATCCTTCTTTACCGTTGCGCCTTCCGCAACCAAAAGATTTTTAATAAGCCCAGGGAAAGGAGAACGAACCTTTTCGCCGTTTGCGGGCGTAGCCTTAGGCGCTGCGGGAGCAGCCGCAACAGGTGCCGCAGGCGCAGCAACAGGAGCAACCGCAACGGGTGTTGCCGTTCCACCCACTTCTTCTACGCCTACTTGATAAGTTTTACCGTTTACCGTGATAACAAAATTACGCATAATATTTTTTCTCCTTATAACCGTTTAATTCTTTTTACTGTAAATTCGCACTTTTTATTTTCTTTTTGATAATATGCCGCGATTGCTGCCGTGATGACCGCCACAACCTCGTCGGATATTTCATCCTCAGTGGAGGTTCCCACAATTTCTGGCTGCGGTACAGCCTCCGGCTCCTTCGGTCTTGCTGCTTTTTGTTCAAGCATGGTCATCAGCTTACCAACCGCCCAAACGACCAAAATCAGGAAAACTATCCCCAAAAATACCAGTAGATAACCCAAAACAGCATACAGCGCAGCTTCGCCAATAGGGGCTTGTCGAGTCGCCTCACTGCTTAACAAATTCCATAACATCTCGCCACCCCTTTACTTCACAAGCATTTGCAAGGAAGCAATCAAATATTGACGAACGAACTGCGGTTCGATAATGGCATCGATATAACCACCCTGCGCCGCATTGAACGGATCGGCGTTTTCATCGGCATATTTTGCCGCCAAAGCCTCTTTATCTATGCCCTCAGACGAAAGCTCGATCTGCGCGCCTTGCACGCTGTCAAACAATGCAATTTTCGCATTCGCAAACGCGCAGGTATAATCAAAGCCAACAGACTTGGACGCAAACAGCGTATACCCAAGCCCGATTGCTTTTCCATACACCACCGAAATTTTTCCGCTTTCTACGGTATCCAAATATTCAAGGTATTCCACAGCCTCTTTCATTGCGCGGCTATTGTTTGCGCACATCGTAGGAGCAATGCCTTTTACGTTGCAAAGCATTACCAAGGGCAAGGAATGATATCCGGCATATTCGGTAAAGGAACGAATTTTCGCAAGATTGCAAGCCTTCAGCTCAACCCCCTCTTCGCCGCCGTCAAACAGGATTGCCGCAACCGAGATACCGCCGATTCTGCCTAAGAGGGTTTTTACGCAATCGCATCCGCCTTCGCCAAGCTCGACGTAAGCATCAAACACAGAAAGCATATTTTCAGCCGTTGCCGCCTCGTTCAAAGCGGGCAACGTAGCGTTTAATTCTGCATCCAACATGCGTGCAGATAAAATATCGTAAAGGGCTACGACCTTTTCCTTTGCCTCCTCCAACGTGGATACGCAAACGGATGCAAGACTGGACTTTTTAAGCGCTTTAATGCCGCCAACCTCTTCTTTGGCAAGGTTTTTACCCGCCTTTGCAGAAAGCACAAACGGGCTGTTCAGCGCTAAAACGCTGCTTTTATCAACAAAAACAACCGCATCCGCAGCCGCGGCAAGCAATGCTGCCGAGCCGTATACGTCGCCGTTGACAATTACGTATTGAGGGACAACGCCTTTAAGCTGCGACGCGCGCAGCAAAAGCTTACCAAGCCCTTCCAGCACGCCGACGCCTTCGCCAACTTGTACACCGTGCGTGTTTAAAAGATAAATAATAGGCGTTTGGTCTTTTTCTGCAACGTCTAAACATTTTACAATTTTGTCGCAATTGGCTTTCGATAAGCCTCCTTGCAAAACCTTGAAGTTTTGCGCAATTACGTAAAACGGATAGCCGTCAACCGTCGCAAATCCCGTGATAACACCCTCGCCAGCAACGTCCGTTTCACAGAAGGTATTCTTCGAAAAGCTGAACGTGGAAAGCTCGA
The DNA here is from genome assembly GCA_045606365.1 of Candidatus Scatosoma sp. Lineage (GTDB taxonomy): Bacteria > Bacillota > Clostridia > Christensenellales > Borkfalkiaceae > Scatosoma. Next base: position 2,788 of record JAZURU010000116.1, read on the forward strand.
CAAAGCTCTCTTCGTCCACAATCGAGGAAATCTGCTGGCGGATCTCTTTACCGGCTTCATGTATTGCAGCCTTTCTTGCTTCTAATAACTGAATTTTATCCATCATAGCTCCTTGAAAATTTCGGTGATTTTGTATTTTATTGACATTTCCCACCAAATAACATTATACAACAAACGATTTTAAATTGCAATAGTCTTTTACAAAAAAGTTTAAACTTTTTTTTATTTCTATAAAAAAACCGCCGCCAAAGCAAGCTATACGCCATTCCATTTATCTTTTTGCTCTTCTTTCTTTAATATAGGCATTGATTTTATCAAAATTTTTATACAATAGCGTCATCAAAATGATGATGGACACCAGTACAATTGTCCAAAGCATCACCCCCC
>JAZURU010000117.1:0-12197 GCA_045606365.1 Candidatus Scatosoma sp.
ATATATCGAAAAGGACGCGGCGCTGGAACGTCGCTTTACCCCCGTCACGGTGGAGGAACCCAAGGAACAGGACGCCATCGAGATTTTGAAAGGGCTGAGAAGTCGCTACGAAGCGCATCACGGCATTGCTATTTCCGACGAGGCGATCGAGGCGGCTGTGAAACTGTCCGTGCGGTACATCAACGATCGCTTTTTGCCCGACAAAGCCATCGACCTCATCGACGAGGCGGCGGCACGGGCGCGAATCTGCGGGTCGGAAAACGACGAATCCAAGGCGCTCTCTATGGAAATTATGACCTTGGAGGATAGCTTGACGCACGCGCAAAGCACCCTCAATTACGAGGCGATCAATCGCATTAAGCAGGATTTAAAACGGCTGACAGAAAGGCGGGAGGCGGTGCTGCGGGCGCAGAGCCTCGTTCGTCTGCCCGACGGCAGAATGGGCATCGGCAAAGAGCAGGTGGCGGGCATCGTCGCTGCGCGTACAAACGTGCCCCTGATGCAGATTTCTCAGGAAGAGGGCGAAAAGCTGATGCGGCTGGAAGAAAAGCTGCACGAACGCATCATCGGTCAAAACGAGGCGGTAAACGCGGTGTCGAAAGCCATTCGTAGGGCGAGGGCGGGCTTGAAGGATCCGTCCAGACCCATCGGCTCGTTTATCTTCGTAGGACCTACGGGGGTGGGAAAAACCGACCTTTGTAAGGCGTTGGCGGAAAGCTTGTTTGGCAACGAAGAGCAGATGATTCGCTTGGATATGAGCGAATATATGGAAAAACAGTCGATCTCTAAGCTGATCGGCGCGCCCCCGGGGTACGTTGGATTTGACGAGGGACAGTCTGGACAGCTCACCGACAAGGTGCGTACCAAGCCCTATTGCGTGATCCTTTTCGACGAAATTGAAAAGGCGCACCCCGACGTTTTCAATCTGCTGCTGCAAATTTTGGACGACGGCAGATTGACGGACAGCAAGGGCAGAACGGTGAATTTTAAAAATGCCGTCATTATCCTGACCTCGAACGTGGGGGCGTCCCTTCCGCAGACGGAGCGCACGGGGGTGTACGGCTTTGGCAGCGACGTGGACGATACCGCTACGGATGCCAGACAGTACGAGGAGATGAAAGAGAATATCACCAAGGCGTTGAAGGAAAAATTCCGTCCTGAGTTTTTGAACCGCTTAGACGACGTGATCGTGTTCCACCGCCTTTCGGAGGCGGACGCGGCGATCATCGGCGGGAAGATGATTACAGCCCTTGCCAAACGCTTGTACGAACAGAAAGGGATTTCCTTGACCGTGTCCGAGGCGGCAAAGCATGCTTTGGTCAAGGAGGGGTACGACAGCCAATATGGGGCTAGACCCTTAAAGCGCGCGGTGCAAAGACGAATTGAGGATCGGCTGTCGGAAGAAATTTTGCTCGGCAGGGTAAAGGCAGGGCAAAAGGTCTTGGTGGATTATCGCGGCGGAGAATATACGGTAGAAACGCTGTAAGCGTTAAAAATAGGTACGTTTATGATGAAATTGACGACGGCGGGCGAATCGCACGGCAAGGCGCTGGTGGCGATTTTGGAAGGAATGCCCGCGCACTTGAAATTGGATATAGACCAAATACAGTCAGAGCTTTCCGTGCGCCAAAGCGGCTTTGGCAGAGGGGGGCGGCAGAAGATTGAAAAGGACCGCGTGGAAATTTTGACGGGCTTACGAAACGGCGAAACGCTGGGCAGCCCGATCACGCTGTGTATTTTCAACAAGGATTACGCCAACTGGGAAAGCTGCATGTCGGACGGCGCTTGCGAAGAAAGCGTGATGCAGGCAAAGCGCCTGACCAAAGTGCGCCCGGGACATGCCGACTTGACGGGTATGCAAAAATTTAAGCAGAGCGACGCGCGCAACGTCTTAGAGCGTGCCTCTGCCCGTGAAACCGCCATTCGCGTGGCGGCGGGCGGCGTGTATAAGCAGTATCTTTCCGCGCTGGGCGTAGAGATCACTGGCTTTGTACGCAGCATTTGCGGGGTCGCGGACGGCAGGGAATATTCGTTTGACGAGATCGTTGCGGGCAAGAATACGGAAACGGGAATGCTCGATGAGAAAAAGGCGGCTATGGCAAAGGAAAAGATTGCGCAGCTGAAAGCCGTGGGCGACACGGCGGGCGGCTTGGTTGAAATCCGCGTTCGCGGCTTGAAGAGTGGCTTTGGCAGCGTGATGACCTACGGTGAAAAGCTGGACGGGCGTTTGGCGCAGGGCTTGATGAGCGTTCAGGCGATCAAGGGGGTAGAGGTCGGCATGGGCTTTGCGGTGGCTGCCAGCAGCGGCAAGGACGTGCATGACGAAATTTATTTCGAAAAAGAACGCGGCTATTATCGAAAGACCAACCGCGCGGGCGGCATTGAGGGCGGCATGTCCAATGGGGAAGAGCTGGTGTTGAAGGTGGCGATGAAACCGATTCCCACCCTGATGCAGGGCTTGCAGACGGTGGACGTGGAAACGGGCGAGGCGGCGACGGCGGCATCCGAACGCAGCGACGTTTGCGCGATTGTGGCGCTGGAAATCATTGCCGAGGCGGTGGTGGCTCAGGTGTTGGCTGCTGCCGTTGGCGAACGGCTTGGCGGGGATACCATGGCGCAGGTTTGCCGCCGCTATGAGGAGCTGTAAGCCTATGAAAATCGACGTAAAAACTCCGTCTATGTCGGGGGTAATCTATATCGGTGAGGACGTAATTGCAAAGCGGTTGCCCTACCTTTTGCAGGGGCAGAAGAACTTTGTTTTGACCGATTCTAACGTTTATAAGCTGCACCGTCCCTTTTTTGAAAAGTGGATGCAGGGGGAGGAAATTTTCGTTCTGCCCGCGGGGGAAGAGCATAAAAATTTTACCTCGTTGCAAGCCATTATTGAAAAAATGGTGGGGGCAGGGCTGAAACGAACCTCACGTTTGTTCGCCGTTGGCGGCGGTGTGATCGGGGATATAGGGGGCTTGTGCGCTGCCCTGTATATGCGTGGAATTGCTTGCGTGCAGATTCCTACCACGCTGCTTGCAATGGTGGATAGCTCGGTGGGCGGCAAAACCGCCATCGACGTTGCGGGGGTGAAAAACGTGATTGGGGCGTTCCATCAACCGATGGAGGTTTTGATCGACCCGATGTTTTTGAAAACCTTGCCCGAACGGGAATGGAAATGCGGCATTGGCGAGGTGGTCAAATACGCCGCGATGGACGGATATACCTTTGACGTGATCGAGAAAAACGGCGGGCGAATGACCAAAGAGCTGGCGGTTTCCCTGATTGAAAATAGCGTTCGCTATAAGGCGGGGGTCGTCGAACGGGACGAAAAGGAATCGGGGGAGAGAAAATGCCTGAACGTCGGGCATACGACGGGGCACGCCATCGAGCTTGCCTACGGGCTTTCCCACGGTGAAAGCGTTTTGTGGGGAATGAAGATTGAAACGCTGCTTGCAATCGGCGCAGGGATATGCGATCGGGCGCAAGGCGAAAAGCTGCTAATCTTTATCGACAACGCCTTGGCGTTAGCGCCGACGGGCAAACCCGATTTTTCCACGCTGGGCGAAGCGGCGAAAAAGGCGAGCCTGGACAAGAAGAACACGGACGAAAACAACGTGGTAATGAGCGTGGCAAAGGGCTACGGCGAATGGTCGCTGTTCACTCTGCCGATGCGAAAATATACGCAGGCGTTGGAAACGCTGGCGAAAAATCTGTAAGAAAAAGAGGGGACAGGTATGCGTTCCATTCAAAACATTGACCGTTTCGAGGGAGAATTTGTTCTGCCGGGCGACAAGTCGATCACCCACCGCGCGCTGATGCTGAACAGCGCGGCGTCGGGGGAGGCGGTAATCACCAATGCCCTTTGCGGGGAGGACTGCGTTTCCACCTGCGCGTGTATGCGCGCGCTGGGCGCAAAGATTGACGTGGACGGCTCGACCATGCGCGTTCGCGGCGTGGAAAGATTCCGCGCGGGCAGAGAGCTTGACTGCGGCAATTCGGGCACGACGATCCGTCTGCTGACGGGCTTGGTGGCGGGCAAGGGGATTGATGCCACGCTGGTGGGCGATACTTCCCTTTCAGCGCGGCCGATGATGCGTGTGGCGAGGCCCTTGGGCTTGCTGGGGGCGAACGTTCGCACGACGGACGGGCATGCGCCCATCTACGTTGCGCCTGCCGAGCTGGTGGGCAGGGAGATCGTCACCGATATTGCCTCGGCGCAGGTCAAGAGCGCGATTTTGCTGGCAGGGATTTCGGCAAGCGGCATTACCACGGTGGAAGAACCCACCAAATCCCGCGACCATACCGAGCGCATGCTGGCGGCGATGGGCGCGAAGGTGCTGGTGGACGGAAACCGCGTCAGCGTGGAAAAGAGCGAGCTTTCCGCCTTGGACGTAGACGTGCCCTCGGACATTTCCTCGGCGTCCTATTTCATGGCGCTGGGCGCATTAAAGGGGAAAACGCTTTGTAAAAACGTGGGGATTAACCCCACCCGCACGGGAATTTTGACGGCGTTTGATAAAATGGGGGTTCGCTATCAGGTTGTCAATCGACGCAGCTCTGGCGGGGAAGACATGGCGGATATTCTGGTGGAAAAATCCCCGCTTTGCGCGGTGGATTTAGGGGGGAATGACATTCCCTCGATGATCGACGAGCTGCCGTTGATCGCGCTGATGCTGGCGTTTGCAGACGGCGAAAGCCGCATTCGCGACGCGAAGGAATTGCGCGTGAAGGAAAGCGACCGCATCAAGACCACGGCAGAGATGATCAACCGCTTGGGCGGCGAATGTATTGCCACCGACGACGGGTTTATCATCCGCGGCAAGAAAAAGATTTCAGGAGGCACGGTGGACAGCTTTTTGGACCATAGAATTGCGATGTCCGCGGCGGTGGGTATGCTTGCCAGCGAAAAGGGCGGGCAGCTTTTACGCCCCGATTGCTGCGCGATCTCTTTCCCGAATTTCTTCGATTTATTGGGGGTATGTACGCAATGAACGGTAAAAAGCTCCGCTTGGGGCTGGTGGGCAAGGACGTATCGAAATCGGACAGCAAACGGATACACACCTTTATTTTAAATGCCTTGGGATACCAGGTGGAATACGAAAATATTTCCGCCTCGCCTGCGGAGTTTGACGGGGTGGCGCGCTATCTGCTGGGGGATTTCGACGGCTTTAATATCACAATCCCCTATAAGCGGGACATCATGGGATATTTGGACGAGATTGTAGGCGACGCCGCCGAGTTTGGCGCAGTGAATACTGTGGTGCCCTCTACCCGCACGGGGTACAATACCGACGGGTGGGGCTTTATGCAGATGCTGCGGCTGTTCGGCGTAGAGGTCAAGGGAAGAACGGTGCTGATCCTGGGCGCGGGCGGCGCGGGCAGAAGCTCGGCGGTTGCCTTAAAGAACGCGGGGGCGAGGGTCTTTCTATATCAACGAAGAAGGGAAGAGCTGTTGGAAACCTGCGCGCAGCTGGGCGTTGGCGCGGCGAGCGACCCTGAGGCGGGCGGCTATCAGATCGTAATCAACGCAACGGGCGTGGGTATGCACAACACGGTGGGTGTTTCCCCCGTTTCCGTCAAGGCATTTGCGGGCGCAGAGGTGGCGGTGGACTTGATCTACAAGCCCAAGGTATCCGAATTTTTGCGTTTGGCTGCAGAGTGCGGCATTCAAACGGTTTCGGGCGGGGCGATGCTCTTTTTGCAGGCGTACTACGCCGATTGCTACTTTTTACAAAAAACGCCCTGCGAGGCAGAGGCGGAAAGGCTGTATAAGAAATATATCGAAAGCGAGGAAACGGTATGAAAATTTTGGTTTTGAACGGAGTTAATTTGAACCTTACGGGGCTGCGCGAAAAGGGCGTGTACGGGGTGGAAACGTTGGCGGAGATCAACGCGAAAATTGCCTCTTACTGCAAGGCGGGCGGCGATGAAGCGGAATTTTATCAATCGAACAGCGAGGGGCAGCTGGTGGATAAATTGCACGAGGCGTTTTTGAACAAGGCGTACGACGGTATTTTGTTCAATGCGGGCGCGTTCACCCATTATAGCTATGCCTTGCGTGATGCGATCGCGGCGATTGACGTGCCCGTTGTCGAGGTACATATGTCCAACGTGCATGCCCGCGAAGAGTTCCGCCATAAATCGGTGATCTCCGAGGTGTGCAAGGGTACGGTTTGCGGCTTTGGCGCAGGCAGCTATATTGCAGCGGTGGAAGGTCTGCGCTATCTTTTAAAATAATATGAAGATTGTATTATGCGGCATGATGGGCTGCGGTAAAACTACGGTTGCACGCGCGCTGTCCAAACGGCTGGGCTGGCAGATCGTGGACACCGACGAATGGATCGTACAGCGCTACGGAAAAATATCCGACATCTTTGAAAGGCAGGGCGAGGCATATTTCCGCGGCTTGGAAACGGAGGCGGTGCGCTCGCTGTCCTGCTTTGGGGATACGGTTGTATCCGTTGGCGGCGGCTTGGTGCTGAAAAGGGAGAACGTGCGCCTTTTAAAGGAGCAGGGAAAGTTGGTGTATTTGCAGGCGACAAAGGCAACGCTGCTTGCCCGCTTGCAGGGGGATACCACTCGCCCGCTTTTGGCAGGGGATACGCTGTCTGCGCGGTTGGAGGAATTGCTCTCGGCGCGTTCGCCTATCTATGAGGGCGTGGCGGACGTCACCCTTTCGGTGGACGAAAAAACGCCCGCGGAAATTGCGGACGAAGTGATTGAAAAACTCGGTTTATGAGGGGCAGGTATGCAATGAAAACGGTTTTGATAACGGGCGGCGTGCGAGGAATCGGGCTGGCGATTGCTACGGCGTTTCAAAAAAAGGGGTATCGCGTTTGCGTCAGCTATTCGAAGGACGAACGAAATGCCGCTAAGGCGAGGGAGCAGGGCTTAGAGGTCTATCGGGCGGACGTTCGAAAGGAAAACGAGATTGTAGAAATGTTTGCCGCCATCGGAGGCGTGGATATTTTGGTGAACAACGCAGGCGTGTGTATGTTCAAGCAGGTGCAGGACGTCAGCGTGGACGAATTTGACGATGTATTCGCCGTGAATATGCGTGGCGCGTTTCTCTGCGTAAAGCACGCCGTACCTCGTATGATTGCTAAAAAAAGTGGCTTGATCGTCAATATTTCTTCTGTTTGGGGAGAGGTCGGTGGCAGCTGCGAAAGCGTATATTCCGCCTCGAAGGGGGCGCTGATTGCCTTTACCAAGGCTTTGGCAAACGAACTTGGCTATTCGGGGATTCGCGTGAATACCGTTTCCCCTGGGGTAATCGACACGGCGATGAACGCGCGTTTGTCGGCGGAGGAAATGCAGGCACTGCAAGAAAATATCCCCGTCGGCAGAATCGGCAGCGGCGAGGACGTGGCAAAAGCGGTGGTGTTTTTGGAGGAAAACGAGTATTTGACAGGGGTGGATATTCCCGTCAACGGCGGCTTTTCTATTGTGTAAAAAATGGAAAGGAAGCTTCCTATTCGAAAAAGAAACCGTTTACAATGGTATGATTATGGTAGCGCAGGAATGTATTTTTTGACGGCGTGTACCTTAGAGAGAAAGGCGTTGCTTTGGGATAATGTAGGGGCGACCACCGGTCGCCCGCAAGAAATTGCACTTTCTAAGTATGGCAAAATTGTTGAAGAGGCGATTCTTCGTATTCCACAAATTTATCCGTCCGTATTTTTGGAAAACCACGTGATTCTGCCAAACCATATTCATCTGCTTATATCCATTCATCAAACGGAAGGCGGGCGACCAGTGGTCGCCCCTACAATACCTCGCATTGTTAAGCAACTGAAGGGAGTTGTTTCAAAAGCGGTAGGATTTTCTATTTGGCAAAAATCTTATTACGATCACGTTATCAGAAATGAGCAGGATTACGAAGAGCACATGCGATATATTGAAGAAAATCCTTTAAAATGGGAATTAGATCAACTATACACAAATGATAAATAAAAAGAGCCAGAGGGCTCTTTTTTTATTAGGGTACTGAATGAGGTAAGGTCTTTTATTTAATTCCAAAAAGTTCGTTGGGTTCAACTTGGTAGATTTGATACAGCAATAAAATGCTGTCATAGCTGGGTTTCTTCTTCCCGCTTAACCATTGCCCTACCGTGGTTTGGTTGACGCCCAAAGCATCTGCAAGCGTTTGTTGCGTTAAATGCTTTTCTTCCATTAAGTTTTTGATTACTTCTTTGAATGCCATACGTAAAGTATAAATAATTTTAAGTCAAAAGTCTTGACTTAGGTCAAAAGACCTGCTATTATTTTGTAGAACAAGGATATAGAAATATTCCTGTTTTTCAAATTTTAACGGTGAGGTAGCTTGGAATGAATAAAATGATAGAGCAAATTTATACGATACAGACGGAGGAAGACCTTTGCTTGTTTATGGGTGGAAATCGTGAAAGAATAAAAAGAGCCAGAGGGCTCTTTTTTTATTTGGTAGAGTGGAAGTATTTTTCTAGCAGCTCCTCGATAAAGCCGTCGGCAATCCCTGCGGTGGGCGAGCTTTCTTTCGAGGCTTTTTCCTCGGCTTTCGGCGGTGCTTGCTTGGTTTGCGGTTCTTCCCTTTTTGCCTCGGATTTTTTGTTCGATCCGTCCATGCCCCCGTCATTTTTGCTGTTGAGAGTGGAAAATAGCTTGGAAAATTGCGATAGCTCTTCCAAAAATTTTAGGGCATGTTCCGAATTTTTCAGTTCCCCCAGCAGCGGCTTTACCGACTGCTCGAAATCGGGATTTTGCGATAGGTAATACAAGATGATTAAAATAAGCAATTCCATACTTTTATTGTATGCGCGGCGCACTTTTTTTCGTGCCGAAGAATAGGATATACAAAATTCTTTTTTTGGGGGTAGCGCATGAAAAATTTACGTTCGCATACGCAAAAGAACAGAGAGGACAATGAACAGACCGCCACCGAGTTGACCAAGAAAATCGCCGCAGCGTACGACGGGAAAAGCGGCGCGGGAATGTGGATGCAAATTTTGGCAGAGGCGGAAAAATCCAAACGCGCGGGCACGCTGACCAACGAGGAAATCGACGAGTTTTACGCGCAATTTGCGCCGATGCTGGACGAGGCGCAACGCAAGCAGCTGCAAGCGGTGGTGCAGCGGCTGAAAGAGATTTAAGCGGTTGAAGTAAGCTTGGTTATTGTTAGAATATGGTCGGCGCTACCGTTTTTCGGCGCGGGTACGGTGTATTCCTCTATTTGTCTATTCGTCGCAGATCGCTTGCAGGGCGGATAGCAGGGCGTCTACTTCCCGTTCGGTATTCTGATGCCCGAAGGAAACCCGCAATAGCCCGTCGCCGTCCGTGCCCAACGCCTTGTGAGCAAGGGGGGCGCAATGCAGCCCGCCGCGGGTAGCGATATCGTATTTTTGCGAAAGGAGCAGGGAAAGGTATTCGGACGGGTGCTTGCGGTGCGAAAAGGCAACGATCCCGCAGGGGTTGGCAGAGGAATAGACGCGAAGAGAGGGTAGCTTTTTCAGCCCGCGTATCAGCGCGGCGGTCAGCCGCTTTAACCGTTCGGCAATTTCCTCTTGATGCACGGTTAGATAATTGACTCCCTCGAACAAGGAAAGCACGGCAGGGTAATTCAGCGTGCCAGCCTCTAAAGCGTCGGGTAGAAAATCGGGCATTGCCTGCGTGTAGCTAAGCGACCCCGTGCCCCCGTACAAAAGGGGCTTTGGCTGCACGCGTTCGGACAAGAGCAGCACGCCGCCGCCCTGTATCCCCAGCAGACCTTTATGCCCTGCCAGACACAATACGTCGATACCTGCCTCCGTCATTTTTAGGGGAAGGTGCCCGCCGCCCTGCGCTCCGTCGCAGAAAAAGAGGACGTTTTTGGGTAGGATTTTTCCTATCGAGGCAAGGTTCGGGGCGTACCCTGTCACGTTGGATGCGGCGGTGACGATCACTGCCTTGGTGTTGGGGCGCAAGAGGGAGGCGATACGTTCGGGGCGGATTTCCCCACTTTCCAGCGGGCAGACGTCGTATTCGATCACGCCGCGGCGTTTTAATTCGTATAAGGGGCGTAAGACGGAGTTATGCTCTAAGCAGGTGGCGACCACGTGATCCCCCGCTTGCAGCAGCCCAAAGAGGGCAACGTTCAGCGCCTCGGTGCAGTTTTTGGTAAATAAAACCCGATCGTGATCGGGGCAATCAAAGTGTTTTGCAAGGGCGGCTCGGCAGGCTTGTACGCCGCTTAGGCAGGTGACGGCAAGCCGATGTGCGCCTCTGCCAGGATTGGCGCAAAGCTGCAACGCCGCTTGCACGGCGGTAAGGACGTTTTTGGGTTTTTCACCGCCCGTAGCGGCATTGTCAAGATAGATCATACGCGAACCTTCCATCAATCGATTTTCATAGAATATAGTATTCTAAAGGCAACCAAAATATTATAATCCGAACCAAGATTTTTAGCATCATCTTTTGCTTTGTAGACAGTCTAAAATTGGATTGCTAAAAATTGCTTTGCGCCCAAAAGACGGCTTTGGGGCTGATTCGGGTTATAATGTTTTGGTTAAGGACGGTATGACAATAATGACGGTATTGGCGGTATTTCGCTCTCGTTCGCAGAGCGTAGACTACGCGCAAAAATTGATGGGCTACGGCGTTCCTGCCGAGAGTGTGCCTGCGCCCAAAGAGGCGCAAATCGGCTGCGGGCTGTGCGTGCGCTTTGACGGCAGAGCCCTCGCGCGCGCTAAGGCAGTGTTAAAAATCGGAAGATATTCCTCGTTTAAGGGGCTGTACCGAATGGAGTATTTCGGCGGTAAACTAACCTTGTATCCGCTTTCGTAATTCGCTTGCCTTTTCATCTTGCGTATGCTATAATAAAGATATGAATACGCAGAAGAAAAAAGAGGCGCTTGCCCTCTTAGCAACTTTATACGCTGGCGCAAAGCCCGCCTTGGAATATTCGACGGCGTACGAGCTGTTGGTGGCGGTGGTGCTTTCGGCGCAGTGCACGGACGCGAGGGTGAACATCGTCACGCGGGAGCTGTTTAAAGAGCACAACACCCCTGAAAAGATGTTGACCCTTTCGCAACAGCAGCTGGAAGGCTACATTTTTTCCTGTGGCTTTTACCGCAACAAGGCGGCGCATATTTTATCCGCCACAAGGGACATTGTAGAACGCTTTGGCGGGGAAGTGCCCTCGACGATTGAAGCGCTGATGAGCCTTGCCGGCGTTGGCAAAAAGACGGCGAACGTGGTGTATTCGGTCTGGTTTGGCGGGGCGGCGATTGCGGTGGATACGCACGTGTTCCGTGTGAGCAACCGTTTGGGTTTGGCAAAGGGCTCGACCCCGGAAAAGGTGGAGGCGGGGCTGCAAAAGGCAATTCCGAAAGAGGATTGGGCAAGCGCGCACCACTGGCTGATCTACCACGGCAGGCAGGTTTGCCATTCGCAAAAGCCAAACTGCGCGGGGTGTGCTCTTTCGCACGTATGCGACTTTTATAAGAAAAAATCATAGGCGTTTTGTATACTTTCCCCCTTTTTTACGCACGCTGTGTAAAAAGGGGGATTTTGTATGCAAGCGATCAAAGAGCTGGAAAAATTAGAGCGATTGGCGCAGCGCAAGGCAAGCGTATACGGCAGGGTTTTGACAGACGTGGAGCTGGCGGAAACGATGCAACAGCTTGCCTGCCTGCACGGCGAGCGCGCAGAACGGCTGTCTGCTCTGTTGGGGGAAGAATGTAAGGTAAAAACGGAGGAGGGCGGCGATGAGGCTTGAAAAACGAGAAGTGACCTTGAACGAAAAAGACACCCTCTCCGATATGCTCTTTTTTGAAAACAATTTGGCGCGCGCATACCGTGATGCGGCGGAAAAGACGGATGGAAAAGAGGAAAGGTGTACGCTGTTGGAACACGCCGAGGGATTGGAAGAAAGCATAAACAAGCTGCGAATGCTGTTGGAAAAAGCCCCTAAAATGTAAAATAATAACCAAAAAGGAAGAAGAAAGTCTGTGTTTTTTCAGATTTTCTTCTTTTTTTTCGCGCTGAGATATTGACGAAACGTATTTTATATAGTAAAATGGTAAAAACGACAAAAAAAGCTTGCCGTTATACAAATGAAAAAAGTAGGAAGGTACAAAACAATGGAAAAGAAGATGGGCGCAGTCGGCAAGTTCTTTGCCGAATTTAAGAAGTTTATCACGCGTGGTAACGTCCTCGACATGTCCGTCGGTGTTATCGTCGGCGGCGCGTTC
>JAZURU010000118.1:0-1779 GCA_045606365.1 Candidatus Scatosoma sp.
GATCCGACTTGGGTCTGCTTTTTTTGTGATGAATGGATAAAATTGCGTTATTCTCGGGCTTTGTTTTGCAGCGCCACGCAAAGCGCAAGGATGGTTTGCGAGGGCAGGTAGAAAAACCAAATGAAGTTAAAATCTGAAAAGACAAGCTGGTACAGCCAAGAGCTTTCCGCCACCTGAATATACGTGCCGATTGCCGCCGAAAAGCCGACGAATAAGTCGCAGCACAAAAACAAGGTTAAACCGATGCCAAGCAAAATCCCTTTTTTCCCCTGTGCAAAGGCAAAGACAACGTTTACGGCAAGGTTGGCTACGTAGAAAAGGGAAAGTACGCTTAGAAGATCAACGTTTTCCTTTAAAACGATGCAAAGCACGATTTCTGCGACGATTACCGCCACCCCTCGACAGATACAATGGATTTGCCGAACTTTCTTTCTATCCTCGGTAAAAAGTAGATAGAGAAAGTATGCCGTCTGCGTAATGGAAAAGAAAGCAACGCCCGCCACTTGCTTCCACTCGGTCAAGGGCTGCAGCAACACCAAAAAGGTATCCGCGCATACAGTGGCAACCAACCCGACGTTTAAAAGCAGGTTGGGGAAAGTGGGCTTGAAGAAACAAAAGGCAAACGCGCACGCAAGGACGATGCCTGTAAAATCTGCCCTTGGAAACAGGTGAGAAAAGAATAAAATGATGATATAAAGCCCCAACTCAACGGCGAGGAAGAGTGGGGCTATAACGGCTTGTAGCTTTCTCATTCGGCAACCCTTTTTGCGTTAAAGCAAGCGCGACCTTTGCGGATCAGCTGGGTAATCCCTTTCGAGGCGTAATAGATGCCAATGGCAATTCCCGAAAAACCAAGCAGGTACAGCAGGAAAAATACGACGTAGGGTACCAGCGGATAAATGATAGAAAGCACGGGCAGGGTGCTAGGATAAGCGGGGCTGATATAGAACATATTAAAGGTTTCTTCCGTTCCGTAGGGAATCAGCCAATTCAGCAGCATTGCCGTGGTAATCATTACCGCGTATACAGCCAGACCGTACAAGAACCATTTGAGGTTAAGCTGTTTTCTATAATAGGAAAGAAGCAGCACGCCCACGATGATCTGTACGCCGTGGTGAATCATCGTTTGAATGTTGATATAAACGGTGGAAATAAATACGTCGTTGGGGTAAAAGAATACCGCCATGCCGCCGAACAGCGAGAAGGTGGCAAGGAAAGTGCAAACGCCTTGACGAACCTTGCCCTCTTTCAAGAACGCCGCAAACGGCAAAAGGTATAAGGGGGAAGAGCAGAGCTGGAAGGGGAAGGCATACCATTGATAATCCCAAGTCTTTTCTCCCGTTTCAGGGTTAAACTCAAACGAGTAGATAAGCTGTTTTCCAATTTCCAGCAGAAAGATGGTTGCCCAGCAGCCGAAAAGGAACCAACGCAGCACCTTTTCGTTTGGCTTACGGTAGAACCAAATACACGCGCCGACGGTGATACCCAGAATGATGAAGAAGAACATCAGATGAAACCAGCCGTAATTGCCCGGCGTTTCCATTTTTGGACGTTCAATGGCGTACAAAATTTTTTCAAAGAAGTTCATAATTTTCGTCCTTTGTAAATGGATTGTTTAAAAGGTGAACCTTTAAACACCCCTATTATACTACGCTTTTTACAAAATAGCAACAATTTTCGATAAATTTCTTATTTTGCCATAATTATACGGATTAGGGGTGGTAAAGCAAAAAGCACCGCAAAGGCTGCGGTGCTTTAATTGTAGGGGTCTTCGTTATC
>JAZURU010000119.1:0-5200 GCA_045606365.1 Candidatus Scatosoma sp.
CATTGCTATACCTGTATGGGCTGCAGAAGTTTCCTCACGACCTACGTGGATGAAAACGGTAAGCCGAAATATTACGGCAGATTCAACCAAGGCGTTGTCACCATCAACCTTGTGGACGTTGCGCTTTCCTCGGGCAAGGATGAAAAGAAATTCTGGGAAATCTTTGACGAACGTTTAGAGCTTTGTTATCGCGCTTTGATGCAGCGCCACCTTCGTCTGAAAGGTACGCTGTCAGACGCTGCGCCCATTCTTTGGCAGTACGGTGCGTTGGCGCGTTTGGAAAAAGGGGAAACGATCGACAAGCTGCTTTACGGCGGTTATTCGACCATTTCGCTGGGCTATGCAGGTCTTTATGAATGCGTCAAGCACATGACAGGGCTTTCCCACACCGATGAAGAGGCGAAACCGTTTGCCTTGGCGGTGATGCAGAGAATGAACGACAAATGCAAGGAATGGAAAGAAAAGGAAAATATTGACTTTTCGCTGTATGGTACGCCGCTGGAAAGCACGACGTACAAATTCTCGAAATGCCTGCAAAAGCGTTTCGGCGTCATTCCCGGCATTACGGATAAGAGCTATATTACCAACAGCTATCACGTGCACGTTTCCGAGGAAATCGACGCCTTTACCAAGCTCCGTTTTGAAAGCGAGTTCCAGCAGCTTTCGCCCGGCGGCGCAATCTCTTACGTAGAAGTGCCCAACATGCAAAACAACATCCCCGCGGTGCTTTCTGTGATGAAATTTATCTACGAAAATATCATGTATGCGGAACTGAATACCAAGAGTGATTATTGTCAGGTTTGCGGCTACGACGGGGAAATCCAGATTGTCGAGGACGATGGCAAGCTGGTATGGGAATGCCCTTGCTGTAAAAACCGCGATCAGGCAAAGATGAACGTTGCCCGCCGTACCTGCGGCTATATCGGCACGCAGTATTGGAACCAGGGCAGAACGCAAGAAATCAAGGACCGTGTCCTGCATCTTTAATTATGAATTATGCTACCGTAAAGTGGTACGACATAGCAAACGGAGAGGGAGTGCGAATCTCCCTTTTTGTTTCCGGTTGTACCCATCATTGTGAAAATTGCTTTAATAAAATCGCCTGGGATTTTTCCTACGGAGCGACCTTTGACGAGGGGATACAAAATAAGATTTTAGAGGGGCTTGCCTCCCCGTACGTAGCGGGGCTTTCCCTTTTGGGCGGCGAGCCGTTTGAACCGCAAAACCAAGAGGCATTGCTGCCGTTTGTACGCGAGGTAAAGCGCCGCTTTCCTGAAAAGTCGATCTGGTGCTATACAGGCTTTGTTTTGGACGAAAAAACAGGGCTTTTAAAGGAAACGCATAAAAATACGCCGCATACAAAAGAGTTGATCTCTTTGCTGGACATTCTTGTGGACGGACCATACGTAGAGGCGCTGCACAATATCTGCTTGAAATTCCGCGGTTCGTCCAATCAGCGCGTGATTGACGTGCCAAAAACCTTGGCGGCGAAAGCGTGCGTACTGTATATGGAGTAATCACCGTGCAAAATAAGAAGATAAAAGTGTATACCGTTCTTTCGTGTGTGTGCGGGGGAATTTGTTTAATTGCCGTGGTTTGGTGGTTGGTGCTACTGGGGGTTGCAGGCTGGCATCTTTTGGCGATTCGCCCGCTGTGGCTTGGATTTTTGCTGATGATGGTGGCGGGGCTTTCCATGGCGCTTGCTTGCGTTTTTTTGTACCTGCTCTTAAGCGAAAAGCAGCAACGTGAGAATACCGTTTTTTGTCCCGCTTGCGGCGGGGTGTGCTCGATAGATCACCGTTTTTGCCCCGAATGTGGAGAATGCTTGGATAACGTTGAATAAAAAAGGAAACGCCGACGTACGATATTGTATGTCGGCGATATTTTTTAAAAGGTTGGGTTTAGCGCTGTGCGCGCTTGTTTCGGTCACGGTTTGCGTGATGGCGTTGGCTTTGCCTCAAAGAGCTGCAAACGCGCATAAAAGCGTATATTTTGTAATTGAGCAGACGGACAGCATTGCGGCAAGCAGCGGTCAAATTAACCTTCGTGGCGGCGCTGGGTACTGCATGAATGACTGCGTCGCGTTTGGGGTGTATTTTGCTTTTTCGGACGCGGAACGGGTAGAGGAGCAACTTAGAAAGGAATACGCATCGGTGGAGATTTTACCGTTAGAGCTTGCCTTGCAAGGGGAGGAGGGCACGTTTGCGTATACGGTGATACGAATAGTAGACGGGTGGACGCAGGTTTTGCAAAAAGGGGGGCGGCAATCGGTTGTGCGTGCTGGCTTGGAGGAAACGCTGCGGATACTGAGTTATAAAGCGAAGCAGGTAGGCGGCGGGTTGCTGACAGAGTTTGCCGAGCCGCTTAAACGATTGCTTGAGAGTTCGTTATACGTAGGGGATTTGCGCTATTATACATGTTTTGCCTGCGAACGGTTATATCAAAAAGGGCAGCAAGGCTATTTTTGAAGAAAAGGAAAGCATAAATTTTTTCAAAAAAGCAAAAAAAACTAAAAAAACGCTTAAAAATTGCTTGCTTTTTTAGTAGATATTCAGTATAATGATAAAGCTGTTAGCAAAATGCTACTGTGGCTCAGTCGGTAGAGCAGCTGATTCGTAATCAGCAGGTCGCCGGTTCAAGTCCGGCCAGTAGCTCCAAAATAAAGCAACCGATGTAGATCGGTTGCTTTGTTTTTATAATTGAACCGTCTGGACCTGCTGATTAAAAAAGAATGGGGTCCCCGAAAATGAAAGCATTTTTGGGGTAAACAATAGGTCGCCGGTTCAAGTCCGGCCAGTAGCTCCAAAATAAAGCAACCGATGTAGATCGGTTGCTTTGTTTTTATAATTGAACCGTCTAGGGCTGCTGATTAAAAGAATGGGGTCCCCGAAAATGAAAGCATTTTTGGGGTAAACAATAGCTCGCCGGTTCAAGTCTGGCCAGTAGCTTAAAAATATGCCATCCATTTTCATGAGTGGCATATTTTTTTAGTCGTCGTCTGGATTTTTTTCTATACAAGGACGGTTTTATTGGAAAATGTTTTTTGGCTAAGGGCGGCATACATTTTTTCGCTGAGCTCGTCTATTTCCAAGCAATGCTGCGCCGTGCCGCACAGCTTTTCTTTTTCAATACCAGAGGAAATTAGAGGAAGTGCGCTGCAAGAAAGCGCGGATAAAACGTCGGTGCGTTCCCGCTTATACGCAAGCGGATGTAAGTATAATTTCCCCTGTAAACACTCAAAGATAAATTCTTTTTGAATTCCCAGAAGATTTTGCAGGGCGATCCTGCGGATTCGAGCAGCGGTGTAGCGAGGGGAGGTCAATGCTTTTTCCAACGTTTCGCAGCCAGATGCCGCTTTCTTAAATGCGTTTTCCAGCCCTTCCGTGCAATCCAAAACGGCGGCAAGTTCCTCGGTTGTGCTACGTAAAATCATGGTTTTTTCGTACAAATCTAGCCCAATAAATTGTGCGTTTGTAAGGTCGGACAGCGAAGATGCGGGGATGAAAGCGGAAAGCTGATCTATCGCGCCGTTTAAAATCGCGGCTCGGATCGCCGTAGCGGACGAAAATTCCCCGCCGAGCACCCTTTCATTGTAGCCGCTGCCCACCCGTTGAATGGGTAAAATGTCCATGCTTGCCTTTTGCGACAAGAGGGCTTTTGTATATTCTATGCCCAAGATGTTGTTAGGGGAAGAAAATAGACGTTTATCAGCCACTTGCGCGCGTGCCTCAGTGATTGCTTGCGCGTATCCCATGCCGCCTGAAACCAAATGCTTTACGGTATCTGAAACGTTTTTGGGTTCGTTGAGTAATGCATTTGTCGCCTGTAAAAAAGCGTTTTTATCGGCAACCTCTGCACCGAACGCAAGGTGGGTGACGTTAGGGATTTTAGACAAGATGGAAACTGCGCCGCGCGCAAATACCTCGGCGTTGGAGGTGGCAAAAACGGTGGGCAATTCTAACACAACGTCCGCGCCGCCTTCTACGGCATGCCGTGCGCGCTGATGTTTTTCAAGGATTGCCGCCTCTCCGCGCTGGGTGAAATTGCCACTCATAATGCAGAGCAAAGCGTCGGCGTTCGATTGTTTTTTTGCCTCTTCTATAAGGTATTTGTGGCCGTTATGGAAGGGGTTGTATTCACAAATTATTGCACAAATTTTCATTTTCTTTTCCTTGAACCCTTTACATTAGGGATTTTCTGTGGTATAATGATACGGTGAAAATGGTTATATAACCATTATATACCAAAAAAGCAAAAAAATAAAGCGATTCAAGGAGATAAAACGTATGAATATTTTGGATCAGATCAAATCAAAAGCAAAAGCTTTGGGGAAAACCATCGTTCTTTGCGAGGGAGAAGATTCGCGTGTGGTCAAAGCGGCGGCTATGGCTACCCAAGAGGGGGTGGCGAAGATCGTTCTGCTTGGCAACGAGGCGGAAATCAAGGCAAAAAACCCTGACGTCGATCTTGCGGGCGTGGAGATTGTCGATCCGCTTACGTCTGAAAAGTTGCCCGCGTACAATGCAAAGCTCTGCGAACTGCGCGCCTCCAAGGGCATGACCCCCGAACAGGCTGCCAAGCTGTTGCAGGACGGCACGTACTTTGGCGCAATGATGCTGAAAATGGGGGACGTGGACGGTTTGGTTTCTGGCGCTTGCCATTCGACGGCGAACACCCTGCGCCCCGGCTTGCAGATCATTAAAACGGCTCCTGGTGCGTCGTCAGTGTCTTCGTTTAATCTGATGATTTGCCCTCCGCAGGGCAACCAATATTGCCCTGACGGGTTGGTAGTGTTTGCGGATTGCGGCTTGAATCCTACCTATACCAGCGAGGGGCTTGCGGACTGCGCAATCGAAACGGCAAAATCGGCTGCGGCGATTGCAGGGATTGACCCGAAGGTGGCAATGCTTTCCTTCTCATCAAAGGGCAGCGCAAAGCACGACAACGTGACGATGGTGGCTGAGGCAGTACGCATTGCAAAGGAAAAAGCACCTGATTTAAAGTTAGACGGCGAATTGCAATTTGATGCGGCGATCGTACCTTCCGTAGGTGAAATGAAAGCGCCCGGCTCGTCGGTTGCAGGGCATGCAAACGTGTTTATTTTCCCTGACCTGCAGGCGGGCAATATTGGGTATAAGATTGCAGAACGTTTGGGCGGCTTTATGGCGGTAGGTCCGATCTGTCAAGGCTTTGCAAAACC
>JAZURU010000120.1:0-7017 GCA_045606365.1 Candidatus Scatosoma sp.
CTTTAATCAATTCGCCTTTGTTCATAAGAGTTTAATCCCCTTTTATTATTTATTTGCCACAAGAGCATTTCCTATAGCTTGTACTTATTATATCCCATATGGTAGTATTTGTCAAGGGGTAAATCAAAAAAAATTGTCTAAATCCCTTGAAAATAAAGGATTTTTGTCGTTTTTTCCACGATAAAACTAAGAAACCGAAACGTTTTTTGTTCGTTCCGATTTTTTATTCTACGTTATTGATGCTCTGAGGTGTAGAACCCAAGCCCCAAAACCTGGGAAACGTTGCTCATCACGGCGAAGGCGTCGGGGTCGATTTCGTGCATGACCCGTTTCAGCGTGCCAACCTGTCGGCGGCTGACCACGCATACCAGCATGGAATGTTCTACCTGCGTGTACATTCCCTTGGCGGGTAGGCTGGTGACGCCGCGGCTGAGCTCTTGCATCATGGCGGTTGCCATTTCTTCGGGCTTGTCGGTGATGATCCTAAATTCGATTGCGGATTGGAAACCGTTGGTCATGGATTCGTTAGTCTTGCTTTCGATATACGTTTCCAGCACGGCGAGCATAATAGGCAGCAAGCGGTGGGCAAGATCGCCGTCGACATCGATGACGAAGAAGGACGCGCCGATTACCACGCAGTTCATGGCAAACAAGATCCATGCAATGCTGCCTGCGGCTAATTTCTTTTGAATGAGCACCGCCAAAATGTCGGAACCGCCCGTGCTGCCGCCCGCTTTGAAGGCAAGAACGATTGCCGATCCAACCAAAAGCCCTGCAGCCACCGCGGCAAAGATACGTTCGGCGTCGCCGTCAAAGGCGATTCTAAAATCCGTCCCGAAATTTTCTAACAATACCAGCCACAGCGATTGCAGAATGATGTTCAAGGTCGACAAAATGGCAAAGCGCTTTTTAACGAAGAAAAAGGACAGAACGATTAGGGGCACGTTCAGACAAAAGACGGTGAAGCTTTGTTGCCAATGCAGGGGGCTGAGCTCTAACAAAACGGCAAGCCCCGTAACGCCGCCGATGGTGAACTTGTTGGGGGCGATTAGCGTGTACGACGCCACTGATACCAAAAAGGAGGAGAGCAGGGTGTACAGTACTGCCCGCGCCCAATATAAAAATATTCTCCATCTACTGCCGCGAAGGGGGTCGATGTTTTCTCTTGTGATTTTCGGGGGGAGTGGTTTCGAGGGCTGTGCCGCCGCGCGCTCGTTGAGTAGCTCGGTCGGTTGCTCGGTCGGCGTTGTTTCGTGGTGTTCCATACTTTTATCCTTTCTGTGCTTATTGCGTTTATCATTGTAGCACATTTCTTTTGCCGGCGCAAGTATTTTAACAAAAAATAAAAAGAAAACCCCGCTTGAAAGCGGGGTAGTTTTTGAAAATCACAGCGCCTCTACGCTGACGGTGATCTTTGCCGATACGTTTTCCATCAAGCGGATTTCCGCAGGGAAAGCGCCCAAGGTTTTGCTGGCGTCCATTTTGATTTTGCGTTTGTCGATCTCATAGCCCATGTCCGCAAGCGCCTGCGCGACGTGCTGCGAGGTGATCGACCCGAACACCTTGCCGTTTTCGCTGACCTTAATTTTGACAACGACCGTCTTTCCGTTCAGCGACGCTGCCAAAGCCTGCTGCGCTTTCAGCTCTTCCGCCTTGTGGAACGCCGCCGCCGCCTTTTTCTGATTGGCTTCGTTGATACCGCTGGCGGTTGCCACCTCTGCCAAACCTTTCTTGATTAAATAGTTTTTGCCGTAGCCGTCCGATACCTCAATGATATCCCCTTTCTTGCCGCTGCCTTTTACGTCTGCTTTTAAAATGACTTTCATAAAAAATTCGCTCCTTTCTTTCTCTTTCATCTCTATTGTACAGGAAATTTTTGCAAATGTCAATAGAATATCGAAATTTTGGCAATACTGTTGTTAGCCGTTTCAAACCAAAGGGAACAAGGTTTGACGGATAATAAAAGGCAAGGAGGAAGATAGTATGATTGAAAGAACTGTAAACAAGGGCGTTGGCTGCAACGTGACCGGCTGCCGTCATAACTACGACGGAAAGAATTGTACTTTGACGACCATTCACGTGGGCAATACCTGTGATTGCGACGCCGAAAAGTGCACCTGCTGCGATAGCTACGAAAGCAAATAATTGTGGCAGCCGAAAAACGCTCTGCGAATACGCGGGGCGTTTTTTTTGTAAAAAAATAGCTGCAATCTCTTGCAATTTGTATGCGCGCGGAGTATAATATAGGGTAATAGCGAGGTGAGATTTATGAAACAAGATGCTACAAAAGAAAAGAAGGAAAATGCATTTTTAGCGTATTTGAAGGCGTTGCCTAAGCGGTTTTTCATCACCGCGTTTTCGGGTATGGCGCAGGGACTGTTCGTCACCCTGATTGCGGGTACGATTTTGGCGCAGATTGCCGGCTGGATAGGCGTGGACCACTTTGATGCGGGTGGAAACCTAATCAAAGGCAACTACGTTGGCAATACCTTGCTGTACATAGCCAACATCGCCAAGAGCCTGATGGGTGCAGGTATCGGTATCGGCATCGCGCACGCGCTGGGCAAAAATAAGCTGCTTACCTTTTCCGCCGCAGTCGCAGGTACGGTAGGTGCGTTTGCAGATAAGCTAATGGTGGGGCAAGCCGCGTTTACCACTTTGGCGTGGGGCGCGCCGGGAAATCCCATCGGTGCGTACGTTGTCACGATGCTGTGCGTAGAGCTGGTTTCTCTGTACGCAGGGAAGACCAAGCTGGATATTATCCTTATTCCGCTGGGAGTTATGGCGTTGGCGTTTGGCGGCGTGTTTGTGGCGTTCCCGTTTATCGAGGCAATCAGATGGCTGGGCGTAGGCATTGAGAAAGCAACCGAAATTACACCGTTTTTCATGGGTATTGTCATTGCAGTGGTGATGGGGATACTCTTGACAATGCCGACTTCCTCGGCGGCGATTTGGCTTTCCTTTGCTCTTGGTAATGAATCGGAGGCGATGCTGCTGGCGGGCGGTGCGGCAACGGTTGGTTGCGCCTGCCATATGATAGGCTTTGCGGTGGCAAGTTTCCGTGAAAACGGCGTCGGCGGTTTGATCTCGCAAGGGGTCGGAACCAGCATGCTGCAAATCCCGAATATCATGAAAAAACCGCAAATCATGCTACCCATGGTCGCGTCGAGCGCGATTTGCGGACCGCTGGCAACCTGTGTGTTCGCTTTAAAATGCGGCGCATCGGGGGGCGGTATGGGTACGAGTGGGCTGGTAGGTGTGTTCGACCTCTTCAAATACACGCCGATGACGCCGCTGGGGATTGCAGGGATTCTCCTTTTGATGTTCGTTTTGCCTGCTGCGCTCAACCTGGGGATTTCCGAGTTCATGCGCGCCAAGGGCTGGATTAAGCCTGGCGATATGAAGCTGGAAGATTGAATTTTACTGTCTAATAAAAAAGAGCCTTTCGCGTTGGGAAGGCTCTTTTTTTAGTGAATTGAAATCTATGATTTCGTGAATTGTTTGCCTGCGGCAAAGGTTGCGGAAGGATTTAGGAACACCTCATCTACCGCAAGCGGTCCCCCTTTTCCTTTAGCGGAGACGCAAACCCTTTTGTCCTACGGACATTTCCCCTCGCAGGGGAATCGCCTCAAGGGAAAGGCAAGCACGGGCGTGTTTTCAATTTTTTTCCATAACGCAAGGCGTTGTCTGGCAATTAACTTTTATAAAAAAAGATGAGCCGAAAACATCGGCTCAGGTTTTTTGCTTTTACAGCTAAGTTAAATTTTCTTTTTCAGCTCTTTCAGGGCGTTTGTCAAAAAGTATTCCGCCGTTGTGCCTTTTCGAATCAACTTCAAAGCCTCGTCGGGGGTGCACCAGCGCGCCTCGGTAATTTCTTCGTTCAGCTTGATCGGTTGAGTTTCCTCGACGACAACAATAAAATTCAGCATTAAAATGTCCTTCGGCTCGTGATAGCGCGAGGACATATACTTGGTTTTGACAACGTTTAAGCCAAGCTCTTCCCGAATTTCTCTAGGTACGGTTTTTTCCACCGTTTCCCCCTTTTTTACGTATCCGGCAAACAGGATAAAATCATCGTCGTCGGCGTGCTTGGCAAGCAGAATTTTATCCTGCGCGCGCGTCGTCACGACCATCGAGGTTGCCACAGAAAATTGCGGGAACATATAGTTTTCGCATTGGTTGCAATAGGGCACTAAGCCCTCGTTTTCGCAAAAGCGTAAAGACAGCTTTTGCCCACAGTTTCTGCAATACATACTCTTTTCCTTACCAAACAACGTCTGCGTTTACGATATACGCGCTGCTATCGAATGCGCTGGGCATATCGCGCACGCTGTCAAAATAGCCTAACGCGCCCGATTTCGTCAAAAAGCGTTGCGCTGCGTCCGGTTCGTCCGTCAGCATCAGCCCGCCGTCGTAAATATCCATCAAATAGCCGTGCTCACCGTTGCTAAACCATACTTCAATAAAATATCTGCCAAGAATTCCCATATTCTTTTCCTCCTATGGTTATATCGTGCATATCTTATTATACGCCATAAAATGCGGGTTGTCAACTCCCTTTTTCTCTTTTGTTGCAAATTGCCGAAGAACAAAACGCGTTTTTTATAAAAAAAACGGCGATTATTTTTATTTCCTTGACAAAGTACCGCCAAAGGATTATAATAAATAAGATATTAGGGGGGGCTCCTTGACAAAGAGGGTGCGCCCTGATAAAACGGAGGTTTTTTCATGAGGAACAAAAAGGCGATATTTGCGTTGCTCGGCGCGGCGACGTTCTTTGCAGCGTTTGGCTTTGCGGCGTGCGACGGTGCGGATGACGGCGCTGGCGATGGGAATCATATGCCGATGCTGGTCGCCCCTGTGGCGATCACCCTTTCGCCCGAAAACGTGCAGGTGGCGGCAAACAGCGAATTTTCGCTGACGCTTACATACGATTGGGGGGATTTTGACCCGTATGGCGTGACGGACGTACAGAACGAACCGCAGCCCGATTGGAATTTTTCTTGGGAATCCCAGCCCTTTGGCTTTATCGAATATCAATCTTCCGAGCCGTTGAATGACACCAGCGATACCGTTTGGCTGCGTGTGGGTGACTACGACGGCGAATTGTTGCTGACGGCAACCTCTGCGTCCAACCCGCAATGCTCTGCGTCCGTCACCGTGCAGGTGCGCGGCAACGGCGGTGGTGGCGGTGGGGATTATACCCCCTGCGCGGAAGAAAATCTGGATTTGCAGCTGGTGGGCGATCATTACGTCGTCACCGGGCTTGGCTCGTATCAGCTTGGTTCGGTGGATATGGGCACGTTCTACGACCAGCCGAATGCGCTGATCATCATCAACCAGCCCAACGGCATTCCCATCACCGAGGTTGCGGAGGGCGCGTTTGCGGGCAATACGCAGATCACCCATTTTGAAAGCTCGACGGTGACCACGGTTGGCGATGGCGCGTTTGAAAACTGTACTGCTTTGCAAAAGATCTACCTGCAGGAAACGACGGGCGCTGTTGCGATTGGCGATGCGGCGTTCAAGGGCTGCGATAATCTGGAAGAGGCGCTGCTTCCGCGAATGAAATCGGTGGGCGAGTACGCGTTTGCGGGCTTGACGAAGTTAGACTTTGTGGGAGGTATAGGGCTTTCCTTGCAATACGAACCGAATGCCACGGTCGGCGCGCATGCGTTTGACGGTTGTACGGCGCTTACCTATTTGCAAGGTGGCGCAGACGACCTTGTCGTGGGCGAGTACGCCTTTGCAAATTGCAGCGGCATTTCCTCCGTGCATTTCCTGGCGGAAGAGCTGGGCAGCTACGCGCTGTCGGGGTGTACCTCGATCGGGGGTGTGGATCTCAGCCTGAAAACGGTGGGCAGATACAGCTTTGCGGGCTGTGATAATCTGCAGAGAATCACCTTTACGGAAAAGGTGGACAGCATTGCGGCATACGCCTTTGAAAACGCTGCCAGACTTTCCAGCGTGCAGTGGCAAAAGGGCGTCGATACCATTTATGAGGCTGCCTTTAAGGGCTGTCAGAACTTGGCGTCCGTGCAAAGCGACGGCAGCATTGATTGCGTCGGCGACGAGGCGTTTAGCGGCTGCGTTAAGATGTATGAGTTCGTCGTTTCGGGCAGCGTGCGTTTGGTGAGCTCTAAGGCGTTCAGAAACGCAGGTACCAACGTGACTGCAATGTACGGCAGAAAATATCTTTCCTACGACGTTTCCGAGGGGACGAAGATCTTCCGCAGCGAGGCATTTGAAAACGCGGCTTTGCAAAAAATCGACTTGACCAAGTGCGAAACCATTGAGGCGAACGTGTTTAGCTACTGCGGCGGCGAAGTGGAAAACGTGCGTTTGCCCGCGTCGTATACGACCGTACCGGATAGCGTGTTTAAAAACTTTACGGGTATGAAATCCTTTATCTTCAACGAGGGAACGACGGAAATTGGCGATTATGCATTCTGCAACACCGGCTTGATAGGTACGCTGACCTTGCAGCCGACGATTGCGAGCATTGGCGCAAATGCCTTCTGGTCTACCGACCTGACTGCGGTGAAGGCGGCTGCTCCCGCGGCGGTGGAAACGGAATACGTTTCTTTCCAGATTGGCGATCTGGCGTTCGCGCACTGTACCTCCTTACAGGATTTCGATCTTTCTGCATGGGATACGCGTACGACGTTGAACAAGGCCTTTGGAGATTACGTATTCACGGAATGCACAACCTTGAAAACGGTATACCTTGGCAATACGTATTCGATTGGCTACGGCGCGTTCAAGGGGGTTAGCACGCTTACCGCCTTTACGGCTGCGCCCAAGCTGGCAATGCAAACGGCGGTGATGTTCATTCTGGCTCCTAAAACGGCGGGTGCCGTTTCGTTGGCGATTGCTCGTGAAGATCTTGCGAATACAGAGCAAATGCTGGCAAGGCTGAATTCCAACGAGCTGGACGATTACAAATGGACGTCGAAATAAGCGTACGATAAGCCATAAAACCAAATGAGAAGAGGACGTTGCGATATTCGCAGCGTT
>JAZURU010000121.1:0-5527 GCA_045606365.1 Candidatus Scatosoma sp.
ATCTCACGCAGCTTATGCGCGTTGTTCGACGCTACCACCAACGTTTGTGTTTTCATATTTTTTCTCCTCATTTACGTACACGCAGACTGTTGAGCACCGCCAAAAGCATTACGCCCACGTCTGCAAACACCGCCAACCAAAGCGGAAACCACGGGAACAAGCCCAACACCATAAACGCCACCTTCATCAAAATCGAGAAAATTACGTTTTGGAAAACGATACCCTTGGTTTTTCGCGCCGCTTTTACAAGCATTGGAATTCCCGCAAGGCTGTCGGAGATCAGCACAAAGTCCGATGCCTCCACCGCCGCCGCGCTGCCAAGGCTGCCCATGGACACCGCACAATCCGCCACTGTCATTACGGGGGCATCGTTAATGCCGTCGCCAACGTACACCGTCACCCCACGCGTCTTTAATTCTTGCATTTTTTCGACCTTCTCATCAGGCAACAAGCCCGCCTTGAACGCAGACATGCCTATGGCATTTGCCACCTTTTGCGCCCGCGCAGGGGAATCCCCCGTCAACATAACGGTATGAATGCCCATGCCCTTTAAATCGGCAAGCAGCTGAACACTCTCCTCACGGATAACGTCGCCTATTTCTAAGCACCCGCAATAATTTCCGTCATACACCAGATACAGCACCGTATCCCCTGAAAGCTTTTCGTCTACGTCGAACCCCTCTTCACGGACAAACGCCACCGTACCGAAAACCGCCTGTCTGCCGTCCACCCTGCCTTTCAAGCCCTTTCCTGCAATTTCCTGCACGTCGGTTGCTTTTTCCGTCGTCTGCACGTGTGCGAACGCCCCAGCAATCGGGTGGGAAGAGTAGGTTTCCAGCGCCGCGCAAATCGAAATGAGCTGATCTGTGGTCAAGCCGACAGGATATGCGCCGATAATTGAAAAGTTCCCCTTGGTCAACGTGCCCGTTTTATCCAGCGCCGCAACCTTTGCGCCTGCAATCTGGTCGAGGCTGGACGCGCTCTTCACCAAAATGCCCCGTTTGGCGCAAGCGCCAATCCCTGAAAAGTAGGTAAGCGGCACAGAAATCACCAACGCGCACGGACAGGAAATCACCAAAAATGTCAACGCGGATTTCAGCCATTCCGCACCGTTTTCAAACCCATACGTACCCATCGCAAGCCCTTGTACCAGCGGCGGGAATAATGCGATACACACCGCCAACATACACACGATTGGCGTATAGATCCTTGCAAACTTTGTGATGAATTTTTCGGGGGCGGCTTTGTTTTCCATGGAATTTTCTACCATGTCCAAAATCTTTGCCACCGCACTATTTTCATAGGTACGCGCGACCGTTGCCATAAACGCGTTGCCCGCGTTTACACTGCCAGCAAGCAGCTCTTCCCCTGCCGTCTTGGCGGCAAGCGCCGTTTCTCCCGTCAAGGATTTCATATCCAGGCTTGCCGACGCGGAAAGCAAGGTGCAATCACAGGGCAATTTGTCCCCAGCCTTGATCAATAGCTTGTCGCCAACGCGCAATTCTTCGGGGGAAATAGTTTCCGCACCGTCTTCTCCCAGCCGTGTGGCGCTTTCTGCCTTCATCTCTACCAACTTCGCCACCGATTTTCTGGAAGAGCCCACCGCAAGCGATTGCAGCGTTTCCCCAAGCTGGTACAAAAGCACCACCATGACCCCTTCCCAATATTCTTGCAAACACAGCGCGCCAATCGAGGCGACCGCCATCAAAAAATTTTCGTCAAAAATTCTGCCCTTGAATAGGTTCTTTGCCGTAGATATCAAAATCGGGTACCCTACGGCAAGATAGGAAAGCCCATACAAAACGTAAGTTAAAACGTCTGTAAACGCGGACATGCCCCACACGTTTAAACAAATGGCAGCAACTAGCAAACACGCCGATACCCCCATACGAATCCATGCCGCTTTATGGGATACCGCGCCAATCTCCATTTCCTCAACAACACGCGCTTCCTCGAACGAATTGACCGTTTCTTTTACCTTTGTCAGCGTTTCCTCGCTGTCATATTCCAACTTTAACTTGCCGTCTATGTAAAGAAGAACAGCGCTTTTCACGCCCTCGATTTTTGCAATATTCGCCTCTAATTCCGCCGCGCAGGTCGGGCAATCTAATCCTACAATTCTAAGCGTCTTTTTCATACCTCATCTCCACACGCGCCGTGCATTAAGCCGATCTCTACAATTTGTCGAACGTGTTCGTCCGCAAGCGAATAAAAAATATTCTGCCCCTCTCTTCGCGCCTGCAACACGCGGTTGTCTTTTAAGACCCGCAGCTGATGGCTCAGTGCGCTTTGCGTGCCCCCCACCGCAGCCAAAATATGATACACGCACAGCTCGCCACCCAGCAACGATAATACGATTTTCAACCGTGACGGTTCGCTCAACATTCGATACACGTCGCAAATGCGCTGCGCGCGTTCTTCGTCCACAACCACCGTTTTGGATACGTCGCAGCCATGTTTATTCGTATTGCTTTCCGATTTCATATATGCCCCTCATTCCATAATTTAATATATGAATAACTGTTCATATTATAATATATAAATTGTAAAAAGTCAAGCTTTTAAAAGAAAAAAATCGGCAAACGCCGATTTTTTTACATTTTATCTTGTTTATATCCTAATCCAAAACGTCAAAGCGGGAAACAAACGCCCTATCCTTTAAATAGGATAACCTGCCGTCACAATGCAAGATCAGCTTTTTTGCCACCAATTGCTGCCGCGCGCAACCTAAGGCCCTATTTTTTGCCGTATTGCCGTATTTCATATCCCCCACAATCGGGCAGCCTATATAAGCAAGGTGCGCGCGAATTTGATGCGTCTTACCCGTATGCAGCAAAACTTCCAACAGCGAGGTTTCTTCTCTCTTTTCCAAAACGCGGTATTCCGTGACGATTTTTTCTGCGCCAAGGATAGGCTTTGCATACACCTTCACCAAAGACCTGCCCCCATCCTTTTTTAAATAGTCGGTTAAAATCCCCTGCGGCGCAGCAGGCGCACCAAAGCAACGCGCGTGATAAATTTTTTGCAGCGCACGATTTTTAAACGCCTCCAAAAGCGCGCTTTCCGCCGATAAGTTTTTCCCAAAAATCAATAGACCTTTCGTATTCCGATCAAGGCGGTGAATAAAATAGCACTCCCCTTTTCTTAAAAGCGCGGCAAAAACCGCCTCGGAATTCACCCCGTCCTCTTTATCTGCAACGATTACGTTTTCGTCCTCAAATAGAATATAATAGGCAGGCTTTTCCTCTTGCTTTTTGGTCAAATAATAGGCAACCACGTCACCCGCAAAAAGGGGCACGTCTTTATCCACCCGCTTACCGTTGACCTTGATTTGGCGCTCTTTTATCAACGAAGTAAAATAAAAGGACGCCTGCGCGTACGCGTTATCCGTAAACTGTTTTAAATTTTGTGCTTTGTCTACGATTAATTCTAACATACTTTTAAAGAAAGCCGCCGCTTTCAAAGCGGCGGCATACGCACATCGTTATTCTTTGCTTTTCTTAGCTTTCTTTTCCTTTTTTTCGTTCGCTTTCTGATCGACGTCCTCCAAAGTTTCATCGGAAGGCTTAATCAACAGAACCACCACGATCAGGATCAGCATCACGCCAGCGATACCGAACAGAATCACCGAAACAATATTGTTCTTCAGCCACTCGGTTTCGCCGGGCAGAACGTCGTTTTCAGCCTCCACCGAAACCACCGTGTAGGCGCAAGTCTTCAGGGAAGGAATCAGCGTATCCGTGTATACGCCAAGAATGAGGTAAACGTCCGTTTCCTTAGCCGCCACAAAGGTTTGCTTTTCAGCGTTCCAATGGTATGCGTTGTTTTTCTTGTATTCCTCTGCGTGATCTTTCTCGTTGATCTTGTCATTGTACGGCAAGATCTCTACAAAAATTTGCTCCGCCTCAGCCAAAAGATCTGCTTTTTCTACGCCCGTCATTGCATCTGCCAGCAAGCCTACGTACACGTCCATATAAAGATCTACGTAATCGGTTGCCGCCGCATAGTTTGCTTTCTTCACCTCTTCTGCGATCTTTTCATAGGTGATCGAAGAAAGGGTGGATTGCGAAAGGTTTACATCGGGGAACACCGCTTTGAAGCGGTCGAAGTCAATGCGGTACAGTTTTGCAGCAACGTCGCCTTTCACCTCAGAGGCATTGTCGCCCAAAACGTTGGGGCTGAAATCGTCAAAGGTTTCGCCAACGGCTACGCTGTCCTTTCTTGTGGAAACCTTATCCTCTACCGAAAGGCTGGTTTCAGCGATGCTAAAGCTGAAATAAGGAATTTCTTCGATCTCCCATACGTTGGAGGTGGATACCTTAGACAGCTTGCCGTTTTTATCGTAGTACATCATACCGTTGCCCGCTTTGTCCTCTGCGAACACCTTGAAACGGTAGTCACCCGACTTAGAAACGGGGAACTGCAGGTTCGAGGAGGAAAGCGAGGTGCGGGTGTTTGCCGTCGATGAATTCGTCGATTTATAGCTGATCGTGAATTTCAAGTTTCTGTACGAGCCGTCATCATAGAACAGGTCGATCATCGAAGGCAGATAGAAGTTCGTCGCGCTGCCCGCTTTCAAACCCTCTGCTGCGGTATCTACAAAGCCCTGATATTTCACAACTGCTGCCGAACGCTGAACGTTCGTCGTATCGCCGTCGAGGTTATCGTTTACCACGTTCTTTCCGTTGGTTTTATCAAGGAAAGTATACGTTGCACCCTGCTTGTTTTGATCCAACACGATGAAATCGGTTTGAGAAGTGCCAGGTTTGACCGTTTCCGCAGCATACCAAGAAAGGTAATACACCGCTTTATCAACTCCCTTATATACCTCGTCGGAAAGGGAAATCTTAACGGAAAGGAATTCTCTACCGCTGTCATTTACAGTGTCGCCGTCCGAATCGTAGCCGTATTCTGCAACGTTCGAGAATACGGTTTTTTCTTCGCCACTCTGTTCGTCCACATACTTGGTGTCCGTGAAATACAGGGTCGAGGACAGATCGTAATACACCCTATTATCATCCGCAATGGTAGGATTAAACTGCGCGTACTGCACCGTCTTGGATACGTCCTTATCCAAAACGTCTACGCATGCGTAATCTACCGAGAACACCGAACCGAGAGGCAGGCTGGTAATTTCGTCATTGACAACTACTACGGGAGCAGCCGTATCTTCAATCTTCTTATCTGCGTTCAGAGCAAAGCTTTGACCGTTGATATCCAAAACCTTGATCACGCTGGTTTCTGCCGTGGTTGCGTCATTGTCTGCATCGGGTACTTTCACGCTGACCTTGAAAGGCGTCAAGGGGGTGGTTGCACTGGACGAAGCATACTTACCGTACGCCGCGCCAACGTTGGTAAACGTACCAATCGGCGTCGATTTCGTTGCGCTGTCCGTCAAAACAACGTTATATTCGCCATAGCTCGTCCCATCTTGGTTCAGGCTGATGGTGAAGGGTCTTTCCTCCGTTTCCGTGCCTTGGCTGTACAAAATGGGGGCAACGTCTACCGCAACGCCTGCATTTGCAGG
>JAZURU010000122.1:0-3748 GCA_045606365.1 Candidatus Scatosoma sp.
GAACGACATGGCTACGATCCGACTTTGTGTTCCGCCACCAGCTCGCGGCGCATTTCGTCAATCTGTTCTTCCTTCGCGTCGCTGTCCGCCACCAAACTGACGTTGCCCTCTAAAACAATCTCTTTTACCAGCGCATACTGCTCTTTTAACAGCGCGTGCATCTGTATCAGCTTTTCGTTGATACCTTCCGAGAAATACAGATTATCCCGCACCTCACGTTTGGTGTATTTCGTCAGATTTTCCGCAAGTTCGGAAACACGGGCGATGTCGCCAACGTTGCTGTGCAACGAGTTCACCAACCGTTCCTCCGCAAGCGTTGCCCCGCCCGCGGAAAGCTTTACCAAGTAGTTGCTGATCGCCTCGCCGATCTGCGCCACTCTTTCATTCTCTGCAAGCACCTTATCCACCACGTCAAGATCCCTTGCAATAAAGCCGTCAAACGCCGTTTCCAAGCCTTCCATTGCCATATCCGCCATATAAAAGGTATCCTTTTTAACCTGCATCAACGCAACGGACGGCATCGTAAGCAGACGGTCGTCGGCAAACTTGAGGGAAACGGCTAGCTCTTCGGGCATTTCCACTTTTTCCTTGATTACCATTTCCGAAAATTTTACCAGCAGTTTTACAAACGGCAACAGCAAAGCGGTGGTCGACACGTTAAATACCACGTGGAACAGAGATACGCGCATCTGCAAGGACATGGGGTCCTCCCCAGGGAATAGGGACACCAAAAGGTTGACCACCGGGTCCTTAAAGATCCAAATAATCGCAGTGAACAGCGCCGTACCGATTACGTTGAAGGTGAAATGAATGAACGCAACACGCTTAGAATTGGCATTCGCACCCACCGACGCAAGCAACGCCGTCACGCACGTACCGATATTCGCGCCCAGAATAATGAACAACGCCAGATCCAGCGGCAGCACCTGCGTGCCTACCATCGTGATAACGACGCCCGTTGCCGCCGAAGAGCTTTGAATAAGCGCCGTAAAGATAACGCCCACCACAATCAAAAGCAGCGGGAAGTTGATCTCTTTAAAGATGCCGATAAACAGCTTTTCCACCAGCGGATTGCCAAACGCCTGTTCGCTGCTCATGACGTTCAAGCCCACGAAAATCAACCCCAAGCCGCAGCAAAGGCTGCCGATGATTTTGATCTTTTCCTTTTTGAAAAAGCCCATCATGACGCCCGCGAACGCCAGCAGGTACATCGCCATATTGAAAAAGTCATTCTTCAAAGCCACCAAAAGCCCCGTGATCGTCGTACCGATGTTTGCGCCCATAATAATCGGGGTGGCTTGCAGCAGCGTCATCACCCCTGCATTTACCAAACCGATCACCATGACCGACGTCGCTGACGAGCTTTGTATGATTGCCGTCACGCCTGCACCAATCCCAACCCCCGAAAAGCGGTTGTTGCTGATCTTGCCCAGCAATTTTTTCATGCCACCGCCCGCGCTTTTTTCCAGCGCGCCGCTGAGGAAATTCATCCCCACGATGAACACCCCCACGCCTGCAAGCAGCCAAATTAGGCTCTGGATCAATTGCAGAATTTCATTTGTAGTCATCTTCGTACTCCTTTTTAACGTATAGACCCACGCGGTCTATCCATAGCTACTCTTTTATTATACCGAATTTTTCATAAAATGTCATCTGTTGGAATATAAAAAATGCTTATACTAAATTTTTTTTATCGATTTTGAGAGTTTTTTATCGATATTAGATTGTCTTTTCCGTTTTTTTATCAATTATGTCACGAATGGTTTACAAAGATGGCAAAATTGTGCTATAATGATAAAACAAATATCAAAAGGAAAAGAATTTTATCGCATGATTTACAGCATTGAAAACGACTTTTTATACGTCAGCGTAGATACGTTTGGGGCGCAGCTTGCCAGCATTCGCAGCAAAAAAACGAACGTGGAATACCTTTGGCAAGGGGACAAGACCTATTGGGGCGGCAGAGCCTATAACCTCTTCCCTATTATCGGCAGAATGACGAACGGCATATACACCTATCAGGGTAAAACGTATACGATTCGTCCGCACGGATTGGCGAGATATTACGACTTTTCCTTAGCAGAAAAAACGGATACGGCAATGACTTTTGTTTTAACCTCGGATGGCAATGCGGAAATGCAGGAACAATACCCTTTCCGTTTTTCCTTTTCTGTGCGCTTTGTCTTAGCGGGACAGACGTTGACGGTCGATTACAAAGCGGTTAATTTGGAAACCGAACGGGAGCTGATTGCCTCCTTTGGCGGTCACCCCGGCATCAACGTGCCCTTTGCTGGCGGCAGGTTCGAGGAGTATTGTCTGGAATTTGAAAAGCCGACGCCCGCTTTGCAGCACCTGCTCTCCCCGAACAAGTTTATCAGCGGCGAAACCGTGCCTTACCCTTTAGAGGACGGTGTGCGATTGCCGTTGCAACATTCCCTTTTCTCTAACGACGCGCTGATTTTTTCCGCCACTTGCGGTGTCGCCAGCCTGAAAAAAATGGATAGCGACGCGCGCGTGACCATGCGCTACGACGGCTTTAAATACTTCGCCATTTGGCAAGCGACGGACACCGACGCGCCGTTCGTCTGCTTAGAGCCGTGGCAATCCCTCTGCGCGACCGAGGGCATCGTCGACGACCTTGCCACCAAAGCTGATATGCTGCATATCCCAGCCGGCGGCGAAAGTACGGCAAGCTTTACTCTGGAAATCGCCGAATAATTGCTTCGCCTATATAACGAAACCGAGAACCTTGACGGCTCTCGGTTTTTTTGTATTTTGTATAGCTTTAGCGCAGAGGATCCCCCACGATTACCGCCGTGGCTTTTTCGCCGCTACATACAAGGTAAGCATACGACCCACCCCCGCTTAACGGACCTGAAAGCGTACCGGGATTAACCAATAAAATCCCCGCATATTCGCTGACGTCCGCACGATGGGTGTGCCCGTATAAGACCACATTGCAAGAAAGCTCCTGCGCGCGACAAATAAGGCGATCTAAGCCCGTTTTTACCCCATACGCGTCGCCATGACAACAGAAGATCCTGCACTTTTCAATTTCTAAAATTTCTTCACGGGGTAGGCTTTGAAAAGGATCGCAGTTGCCTTTTAACGCATACGCTTTTTTCGGATAGCTATAATATACGCTACGAAAATCGTGAAAGCCGTCCCCTAAATGCACAATAAAATCGTTTTCATCAATCCGCGGCTGCAAGCTTTTCAGCGGCGCCGTCTGTCCGTGCGTGTCAGAAATAGCAATCAGCGTTTTCATAAGCCCGCCTTTTCCCGAATGGCGCAAAGAGCGCGATAACGGTGAGAAACTCCGTTCTTTTCCTCCGCCGTTGCCACACCAAAGGATTTTTGCAAATCGTCGCTGAAAAAGATAGGATCGTAGCCAAAGCCGCCGTCGCCGCGTTCCTCCGTCAGCAATCTGCCGTACGTTCTACCCTCCGCCGTCAACTCTTTTCCATCGGGATAGACAATCGCAATCGCGCTGCAGAAATACGCGGTACGATCGGTTTTCCCCTCCATGTTTTTTAAGAGCAGGGTTCGGTTGCTTTTATCGTCTGCATGCCACCCGCAATAGCGAGCGCTATACACCCCCGGCGCACCGCCTAAGGCGGCTACGCAAAGTCCGCTGTCATCCGCAAGCACAGGCAATTTTAACGCCGCGCATGCAGCGCGCGCTTTGATCAAAGCATTTTCTATAAAGGTAGACCCCGTTTCTTCAACCTCCTCGCAAAAGCCTGCT
>JAZURU010000123.1:0-16138 GCA_045606365.1 Candidatus Scatosoma sp.
GGACGAGCTGAAAATATCTTTTCGCGTAGCGACCGATTTTAAAGTGACTTCGGACGAATACGGCAGCCAGCTGGTGAATATGCTGAAGATAAAGGATATTTCGGTGTCCGATATTACGGGCGGGATTATTTCCTCCGTTGTACCGTCGCTGGATTATACCATCGACAAGATGTGCGCGGTGTATCTCAACATGCAGCCGTTGCATATTGCGCCCGGTTTAAAATCGGGTTTGAATATCCGCTGTGACGACGCAAGGGAAGTGGGCGCGGATAGGCTTGTCAACTGCGTTTCCGCCATCGTGGAATACGGCGGGCAGGGAAAGCCTATGGTCGTCATTGACTTTGGTACGGCAACCACCTTTAACATCATCAACGAGCACAGCGAATTTATCGGCGGGGTGATTTCCCCGGGGATTAAGGGTTCGCTGGATTCGCTGGTCAACGGCACGGCAAAGCTGCCTAGGGTAGAGATTGAGGCGCCCAAAAGCATCATCGCAAAAAATACGGTCACGAACATGCAGGCAGGCATTGTGTTTGGCTTTGCAGGCTTGGTGGAATATATCGTAAAGCGTATCAAAAAGGAATTGAATCGCGACGACGTCATCACGGTGGCTACGGGCGGGTTTTCCAACGTCATTTCCAAGGAAATCACTTGCATTGATCGTGTGGACAAGCTGTTGACGTTGAAAGGGTTAAAATATTTATACTATTTGAATTGTCCCGAGCAATAAAGACATGGGCTCGGATCAAAAAGGAGTGAGAGTATGAAAAAAGTAGGCGTTGCTATTTTGGGCGTAGGCGTTGTAGGCGGCGGTACGTTCAAAACCTTGGTAGATCACAGAGAGTTTTACCAAAAAACGCAAAACGTCGATATCGTGGTAGAGAGCGTTTTGGACAATAACAAAGAACGCGCTTTGTCGATCGGCGTACCCGAGGAGGTTTTGGCGTCCTCGATCGCGGAAGTGGTGGCAAATCCCAACGTGGATATCGTTGTGGAAACCATTGGCGGGTGCGGCGTAGCCAAGGATTTTATTCTGGCGGCGCTTCGTCAGGGTAAGACGGTGGTGACGGCGAATAAAGAGCTGATCTGTAAATTCTCGCATGAGCTGGAAAGGGAGGCAAAACGCAATTCCTGCGGGCTGTATTACGAGGCAAGCTGCGTAGGCGGCGTGCCCATTATCCGCACTCTTTTGGACGGCGTGCAGGCGAATCACATCACCCACCTTATGGGGATTATCAACGGCACGACCAACTATATTTTAACGCAGATGACGCAAAGCGGGGCGCAATATGAGGACGCGTTAAAAGAAGCGCAGCGCCTTGGCTATGCGGAATTTAATCCCACGGCGGACGTCGACGGCTTTGACGCGATGTATAAGCTGTCTATTCTTTCCTCGATGGCGTTCCACACCAAAGTGCCTCATGCAAAGATCCTGCGCGAGGGGATTCGTGAGGTGAAAGCGGTGGACATTGCGTACGGTAAAGAGCTGGGCTACACCTTAAAGCTGCTTGCAATCGGCAAGAACACGGAAAAAGGGATTGAGGCGCGCGTGCATCCCACGTTCATTCCCTCGGGGCATCCTTTGGCAGCGGTGAACGATTCGTACAACGCGGTGTTCCTGCGCGGCGACGCGGTAGAGGACGTAATGCTGTACGGCAGAGGGGCGGGCTCGTTGCCCACGGCAAGCGCGGTGGTCAGCGACGTGATTTTTGCGGCAACCCACTCGGATATCAAGTATTCGACCTTTAAAAATACGGCGACGGCAAGCCCTGAAACCAAGTTTGTTTCCAACTTTGAAAGCGCGTACTACGTTCGCCTTTCGGTGGATGATAAGGCAGGCGTGCTGGCAAAGATTACGGGTATTTTCGGGAAGTACGGCATCTCGATTGTCGAGCTTACCCAAAAGAGTAAGACGAGCGAGGCGGACGAAAGAGTGCCGCTGATCATCATTACGCACAAGACCAACGAAAACGCCATGAAGAATGCGGCGGCGAAGATCAATTCTTCGGCCATCGGCGCGGTGGAAAGCGTTGTCAGAGTGGAAAAATAACGAAAAAGCAAAAAGAAAAGCGGGGGATTCCCCGCTTTTTAATATTGTATCAAAGTTATTTGTCTTTTTTATCGTTGTTGTTATTGCTCTCGTCTTTCTTTTTGCCCTCGTCCTTCGGGGGCTTATTTTCCGTCATCGTAAAGGAAAAATCAATGTTTGGGTTGGCGACGCAAATTTCATGCACCAAATCGTCCTCCCATTCCGCCTTTAAGGTGACCACGGTGTATTCATTGTCGCAATACACCGTCAGCTTGTGCTTGGTGCGGTCATGCTCCATTGAGGTGACGGTGGCAAGAGGCAGCCTGCTCTTGATAAAGCCAAAGCGGGTGATCAGCTCGCCGTTTTCCACGATATATTCCGACTTTATCATAATCGAAAGGATCACCGCCGCGCAAAATAAGCAGATCAAGATGAGGAAGGGGCTTTGCAGGGCTTTGGTGAAATCCTCAATCCCTTCGGTGACAATGCGGTAAACGGACATGCCTATGCCCGCCGCGCAAAGCAGTAATGCCAAAATGCAGAACAGCACGCTGAGGGTGCTATGTCGGAAGGGAAAAACCCTTCCATTGTTGTTTTCGTTGCGTTTCATACTTGCATTATAGCACGCCGAAAAGAAAAAAGCAAGACAAAC
Organism: Candidatus Scatosoma sp.; assembly: GCA_045606365.1. Classification (GTDB taxonomy): domain Bacteria; phylum Bacillota; class Clostridia; order Christensenellales; family Borkfalkiaceae; genus Scatosoma. The sequence continues at coordinate 2,682 of JAZURU010000123.1, forward strand.
ACTTTGAAAATATTGCAAAATTTTTCGGCAAGCGGTTGCATTTTTTCTCCGTCTGTTTTATAATAGAAAGAGTGAGGCGAAAAAAATGACGAATGAAAATACGGAAACAGAGCTTATAAATAATCAAGCGGTTGACCAAAGGGAGAAGGCGCAATACGAGAGAATGACGCAAACGCCCATTCCTCGGTTGATCGTTTCCTTGGGGATACCGACCATGCTGAATATGATGGTCACTTCCCTTTACAACATGGCAGACACGCTGTTCGTATCGGACTTGGGCGAGCAGGCAATCGGCGCGGTAAGCGTGGTGCTTTCCCTGATGTCGATCATCCAAGCCATCGGCTTTACGTTGGGCATGGGCGCGGGTAGCTTGGTTTCCTCGCTGCTGGGTAAACGCGATCAAAAGGGCGCGGACACGGTGGCGTCGGTCGCCTTTTTCTCGGCGCTTGGGATAGGGTTGCTGCTTACGCTATTCGGCTTGATTTTCTTAGAGCCGCTGGTGGTGCTGTTGGGCGCGGCGCAGGAGAGTGGCGTTGCCTTCACAACCCTTGATTATGCAAAGATTTACGCGACCTACATTTTGATTTCTGCGCCGCTGATGTGTATGTCCTTCGTAATGAACAACCTTTTGCGTGCGCAGGGAAAGGCGCTCACCTCAATGATCGGGCTTTGCACGGGCGCAATCTTGAACGTAGCGTTAGACCCCATTTTGATTTACGGAGCGAATATGGGGGTTGAGGGCGCGGCTCTTGCCACCATGATTTCGCAGACGGTCAGTTTTGGTATCCTGATTTTTATCTTCTTTTCGGGTAAGACGATTACGAATATTTCGCCGAAAAATCTTTCAAGGTATCTTCCGACCCTTTGGCAGGTGGTATATACGGGATTTCCTTCCTTTTGCCGCCAGATGCTTGCCAGCCTTTGTACCGTGCTTTTGAACAACCTACTGATGAATATCAACGGTGCGCAGGCGGCGTTCGGCGTTGTGCAGAAAATCTTTATGCTGGCGTTCTCGATTTCGTTGGGGATCGGGCAGGGGTATCAACCGGTGCTGGGGTACAATCACAGCGCGGGAAAATACAGCCGTGTGCGTGAGGCGTACTTATTTACGCTGGCGTTTTCGACGGGGATTATGGTGGGCTTTGCCGCTGTGTGTGCAGTGATTGCGCCGTGGTTAATGCAAGCCTTCTTGGAAACGGACACCGCCCGTGAAATCGGTACGGCGGCGCTGAGATTTCAATGCATCTCCATGCCTCTTTTGCCCGTGAATTTCATGGCGGGCTTGACCTATCAAGTGGTGGGCAACAAGCTGGCGGCAGCGGCGTTGTCGATATCCCGTCAAGGCTTATTTTACATACCCTTGATCTTCATTTTGCCGCCGCTGTTCTCGCTGACGGGGATCGAATGTATGCAATCGGTTTCCGACGCGCTTTCCTTCCTGTTTGCGCTGCCGTTTACGTTTTATTTCTTAAACGGATTAAAAAAGCTGCCTGAGGGCGAAAACCGACAGACTGAGGTGTATTATGACGGAGAATAAAAAACGGGTCTTTGACGACCTTGCCTTAGAAGAGGCGGAAAAGTTCTTAATGGAGTATCAACGGCAAAAGCCGTGGTATTCGGGCGCGATGAAAACGGTGTGTGCGAAATTCGAGATTTTGGACGACGAATTTTCCATGCTGCGCGGTCACGACCCCATTCATCATATTGAAAGCCGCTTAAAATCGGTGGAGAGCGCCTTTGAAAAGCTCCCCCGCCGTGGGCTGGCGCAATCGGCGGAAAACCTTGTCAAGCTTAAAGACATTGCGGGTGTGCGCGTTATTTGTAGCTACGTAGAGGACGTGTACGACATAGCAGACGTATTCCTGCGCCAAGAAGGGGTGGTTCTTTTGCAGAAAAAGGACTATATCGAAAATCCCAAACCCAACGGGTACAGAAGCCTGCATTTGATTGCCTCTATTCCCGTTTCTTTATCCAAAGAGACCAGGCAGGTACCTGTTGAAATCCAACTGCGCACCATTTCCATGAACATGTGGGCTAGCCTTGAACACGAGGTTTCCTACAAGGTCAATGCCGACCTTTTAGACAGCTATCGTGCCGAGTTGAAAACCTGCGCGGATGAAATGCATGCGGTGGAAAAGAAAATGCAGGGCATTTGTCATCGCATCCGTACGCAGCCTGACGGACAAAAAGAATAATCACACATAACGGAAATACGAAAGATGGGATACCGTTCCAAAAAGAACGCGCAAAACACCTTAAAACAAAATCTGCTGCGGTGGGGGATCATTGCGCTGTGCGTTTTGATTGCAGCGCTGTGCACGTTTTCGGCGTTTGTTCCTGCTGAAAGCTGGAAATATTACCTTTCCTTGCCCAAAGTGTCATTGCGGGCGGAAGGGGAATTGCGCGTGCATTATTTAGACGCAAAAAGCGGTGCCTGTACGCTGTTGGAATTGCCCGACGGAAAAACGGTTTTGGTTGGTGGCGGCGCAGACGACGGCGAGGCGAAAAAGAACGTGCTGCGCTTTTTGAACGCTTTAAAAATTAAGAGGATAGACGCGGTGGTTGTGCCCGACGTTTCATCGCGCGGCGTGGGTGTGTTGCGGGAGCTGGCGCAGTATTATTCGCTTGGCGCGGCGTACCTGCCTAAAAAGGAAGGAACGAACGCTGTCTATACGGCGTTTCTTGCCGATTTGGATCGGAAGGACGTACCCAGGTATACGGCGAGTTTTTCTACCCTTTGGGAAAATGAAGAGGGCTGTTTGCGTATTTTGTACCCCTTAGCAGACGATTATTCGTTGGAAGAGGTAGTGCTCACGCTGCGTTATCAGGGGGTGGAGGTTCTTCTGGGCGCAAGGCTTGGCGAGGACGTCTATCAGGCGTTGAAAACGGAAAAGAGCTTAGGCTATTTGGAAAAATGGGGGATTGTTTTAGGCAAGTTCGACGTTGTACAAGCCCCGCCCGATGTCGATGCGCTGGCGCTGACGTCGTTTGCGGAAACGTTTGCCTGCAAGGCGGCAATCTTTCCCTGCCGTGGCGGAGCCAGCGACCGCCCCAACGAAGAATGTTTGCAGGCGCTATCTGCCTGCGGAGTGGCAAGCTATCGAACGGATTTGCACGGGTTTATCACTTTGACAATCTCTAACGGCAGCTATTCCATACAAACGCAAAAATGACCAAAAAGAAACCGACTGCACGTTTAATGAAGGCAGTCGGTTTTTATCGTTAAAATTAGGCAAATCCTTTTAATGTTTGTTTTCCAAAAAAACGCTGGCGTCGTAGCTTTGGCGGTAGATGAGGTAGGTGGTGATGTTGGGGGAACTGAAATCCGCCAAGGGCACTTCCTCAAAGACGCCGTCCTCAATCTGTTTTTGCACCAGCTTATAGGGCAGGAACGCATAGCCCACCCCCTGTTCAAGATAGGGGAAGAGCTTGGAGGTATTGTCCACCTCTAAACGGAATACGTGGTTTTTGGGGAAGAGCGAGCGAATGTACACACCTGCATCTGAAAGGGTAAGGTCGCACATTAAGTAGGCGATGCGGGAAAGCTGCTGTTTGGTGATCCCTTCAGGGAACTCGTTTCTGCCCTTGGCGCAAACGAGGGCGACCCGATCGGTGTCGAAGACGTCGCATACGTAGCCCGCCCGTTTTAAGGGCACGGCGGAGAACACCATATCCAAAACGTGATCTTGCAGCAGCTGGATAATGTCCAGCGAATGCCCCAGCATGACCTTGATGGAGGTTTCCTTATTGTCCTGCATGCAGCGGTCGATTAAGGGCTTTACGTATATTTCGTAGGTGGCGTTGATCGCGCCGATGGAAAATTTTCTTCTATGGGAAGAAACGGCGTTCATTTCTTCGATAGAGGAGGTTTCCAGCTCTAAAATCCTTTCCGCAAAGGAGAGGAAGATTTCCCCTTCTTCCGTTAAGGCGACCGTTTTTGAACGGCGATGGAATAATTTTTTACCCACTTCCTTTTCCAGCTCACTGATACGGTTGGTCACGGTAGATTGCGCCACGGACAGCTGCTCTGCCGCCAGCGTGAAGTTTTTAACCTTGGAAAGGAAGATAAACGTTCTCAATTCTTCTGTATTCATATTTTTGATTATCCTCATCGAAATTATCAATTATTCACATTATAGCACCCTCATTTGGAAAAATCAAGTAGGTGCAGGAAAATTTTTCATAAAAAAATAAAGTTTTTTATCTTTGCTTTTGATAGCGTTGACAAAATGGGGTGAGAATGATACAATAAACAAAAGGAAAAAATAGGGAATATGGAAACAAAACGCATTATACAGAACGTACAAAATTTAAAAGCGGAGCTTGCCGTGGGCAATGCCTATGGTGAACGGGTGTTTTTGGTGGCGGCAACCAAAACGCAGAACGCAGCCGCAATCAACGCCGCCATTGAGGCGGGGGTGGACGCTGTTGCTGAAAATCGCGTGCAGGAATTTCGGGATAAAACGGAGCAGCTGCAGCCCTGCCCGCAGCATTTCATCGGGCACTTGCAGACAAATAAGGTCAAATACCTTGTGGGAAAAATCGATCTATTCCATTCCTGCGATCGGTACGCTTTGGCGGAGGAGATCGCTCGCGTTTCTATCAATCGCGGCTTGGTTTCCAACGTGTTGATACAGATCAACGTTGGCAATGAGGAAAGCAAGGGGGGATTTGCTCTGTCGGAGGGGGGCGAGGCGTACGCGCGGCTAAAAAAGACGGAAGGCTTACGCGTTAAGGGCTTTATGGCGATGCTGCCAAACAGCGAGGATCGGGGGCTGCTGGCTCGTCTTGCGGACGAGATGCGCGCTTTGTACGACGATATTCGTCGGCAGGATGGCGAAATCGAGTATCTGTCTATGGGCATGAGTGGCGATTACCGTCTTTGCATGGAACGAGGCAGCAATATGATCCGCGTAGGGTCTACGATTTTTGGGGAAAGAAATTATGGCTAAAAAGAGGGATAAAAACGCCGTACGTCGGTTATGGCTGACGTGGGTTTTGGCGGTGGTGCTGTTTGTCAGCACCGTTCTGGGCGGCTTGCAGCTGGGGGCGATTATCACGATGAAAACGTGGGAGCATTGGACGCCCAACTACGAGAAACAGGATTTGGGCCCGATTTTGGCGAAACAAACGCTGACGGACGAGGATTATGCGGTGCTGTATCGACAGACGGGCTTAACAAAGCTGGGGGTAGACGGTCTGCTGCAGGCGGGCAACGTAGGGCGGATTTATCGGATCCAAGAGGTGTTTTTCACCCCTGCAGAGCTGGATATCTTACAATATACGCTGTTTACGTACATCGAATACATGCAGCAGTCGCTGGTGTTTGCGAACTTAGAGCCGGGGGATATCGTGGTGTCGGCGTCGACGTACGTGTCGGGCTTTCGCTACGGGCACGGCGCTCTGGTGGTGGACGGGGAGCGTATGCTGATGCTGGAATCCTTTGCCCCCGGAACACTTAGCGAGATTTCAAACTTGCAGCTTTCCATGGGGAATTTGGCAAATGTCATCGTTCTGCGCCCGAAATGTCCCAAGGCGATCCGCGAAGAGGTTGCTAGGCGGGCAAAGACCGAGCTTTTAAAAGTGCCTTATTCAATGTTCGCGGGGATTTTTACCCCCAAGTATACGGAAGAGCTGAAATCTACGCAATGCACCCACCTTGTCTGGTACGCATATAAAAAATACGCAGGGCTGGATCTGGACGCGAACGGAGGCGCGGTGGTAAAGCCGCAGGATATATTCCTTTCCGATCAGGTCGAGGTCGTGCAATTCTACGGGTTTAACCCCGATACACTTTGGAGTTGATATGGAATATACCGTAATCACGGGCGCGTGCGGCGGCTTGGGCGGGGCGTATGCGGAAGCGTTGGCGGCGCGTGGAGAAAAATTGCTGCTTTTGGGGCGGGATATTCACCGTTTGGCGCAGCTGCGTGTAAAGCTTTGCGCGAGGTTTGGCGTCGAGCCGATGATCTATGCGCTAGATTTGACGAAGGAAGAGGAACGTATCGCCTTTGCGGAAAGCCTTACGCAAAGCGGTGTGCGTGTGCATAGGCTGATTAACGCTGCGGGTGTGGACGTTCAAAAGGCGCTTTGCGAATATACGGAGGAAAAGATTGCCTTTCAATGCCGCGTGAACTTCGAGGCGGCGGTTTCTCTTTGTCGTTTGGCGATTGAAAAAAGAGGAAAAACGCTGGAAATCATCAACGTTTCCAGCGTATCCGGCATTTATCCGATGCCGTATTTTGCGATATACAGCGCTACGAAACGGGCGCTGTGGTCTTTTTCTGTGGCGCTTAGGGAAGAGGTCAAGGGACAGCGCGTCAAGGTGACGGCGGTGCTGCCCGGCGCTATGCCCACCCGCGAAGATATAAAAGAGCAGATCAAGGGGCAGGGGCTTTGGGGAAAGCTGGCGGCAAAATCCCCTGCGTTTGTGGCGGAAAAATCCCTGCGCGCCGTCCGCAAAAACAAGCGGACGTATATCCCTGGCTTTTGGAATAAGGTCATGTACTTTTTTACAAGGCTGATTCCGCTTTCTTGGAAACTGAAATTTATCGCAAGGCGGTGGAGTAAAATTTCCAAGGACGCCTTTTAGCTTTAACGTTTTTTCAGTCCGTCCGTTTGGCGAGGATTTCGCCCGTTTTGCCGCCTAACAGGTAGGCGGTGATATCCCCTTGCCGATCCACGACGCCCACGTAAAAATAGGGGGCGTCCTCATATAGAATACGCACGTACAGCTCACCCTCAAACGCTCCGTTTCGGGTGAGTTTTTTTAATCTTTCGCCCTCGGCGGCAAACAGCTTGGAAAGCAGAGCTTTCAACGAAAGCAAATCGGGGGATTTTACCGAGGTTAGCGTAATCTCCGTTTCCGCGTCGTCGAATTGCAGGCGAACGGGCAGCGTTTCCACTTCGGCGACGTTTGCCGCGCAGGAGTAATAAAATTGCCGTTTCGTCCTGTCGAACGACGCCTCGCCGCCGTGCTGTATACCGTCTACCGTAAAGAAGATTTGGCAGCTTTGGACGTCGGGGGGCGGGGTGATGAAAAATTCGGCGCGGCAGGTCATTTCGCTGACATAGCCGTCGGCGACGTAGGGGTATTCCTTGCGAGAATTTTGCGCCTTGACGAAAAAGCTTTCCCCGTCGTAGAGAAATAGGTTGTTTCGGTATTCGGAAACGTAATCGGTTAGCTGCGGCTGTTTTGCGCAGCCGCTAAGCGTTGCGGCGAAAATCATCAGCAGGACAATCAGGAAACGGGAAACGGGTCTTAATAGACCCCGCATGCGGTTTTTTATTCTAGTCATAGTAAATTATATTGAAAAAAAGCGTAAAACATACTTGCTTTTTTTCGTCATACACTTGCTTTTTTGCAAAAAATATGCTAAAATAATTTAAATTACGGACGGGAGGGGATACCATGCGGCTGAATAAGATCATCTTAAAAGCATTTTTGCAGACTTTTGCCGCCGTATTGGTTTTGCTCGGGATCCTGTTCGGCGTGCTCTGTCTAGGCTTCCCGCAGACGATGATGGATATGACCTATTCGCTGGGAATGGACGGGGCTAGCGTGGATTACGCTATCACGGCGTACGAACGCTTTGATAAGGTAGAATACATCGAACGGGGCGCGGATACTGCGCTGCAGGCAAAGCTGTATGAAAAGGCGGACGAATGCTTAGAAAAGCTGATCGCGGACGACGGTTTTGCCTCCGTATGCGAAAGAAAGGACGCTGAAAACGTAGCGGCGGGCTTACCTGCGGGCTATCGGGCGTATTATTTACGTCAGCTCTGCGTTGCCAAATACGAGGCGGGTAAGACCAGCGCGGCGGTGGATCGCGCCATCGAGCTGATGGACGGAACGTTTGCCAGCGGCAATCCGCTGGTGGCGGTGCTTGCGGCGGCGCGCGCAGACGGACAAGCTGGGGCAACCACGCTGCAATATGCCATGCAGAAGATGACGGACCTTGCTTTGGGCGACGTTTACAGCGGCTATGACGCCGCGGAGCGCGCTTATTTCGATCAGGTGCTTGCCACCGTACAAAAATGGGTGGGCGAAGGCGCTTGATAAAAGTCGGCTAAAAACCGAAACGGCGCAAAAGCAAAAGCGAAAAAGCCCGACAAAAACAACGAAAGAAAATTTTTTTAATATAAGGAGAACGGTTCATGAGCAGTAAAATCGTGAAAGAAGGATTGACGTTTGACGACGTACTTTTGATTCCGCAGGCGTCGGACGTATTGCCTCACGAGGTGGATTTAAAGATCAAGCTGTCGGAAAAGATCGGGTTGAACCTCCCCTTGATCAGCGCGGCGATGGACACGGTGACGGAAAGCCGTATGGCAATCGCGATGGCAAGAGAGGGCGGCTTGGGCATTATCCACAAGAACATGTCCATTGAAGAGCAGGCTTTGCAGGTCGATAAGGTAAAGCGTAGTGAACACGGCGTTATCACCGATCCGTTTTTCCTTGCGCCTACGAATTCGGTGCGTGAAGCGGTGCAGCTGATGGAAAAATACCGCATCAGCGGCGTTCCCATCACCAAGGGCGGCAAGCTGGTGGGCATCTTGACCAACCGCGATTTGCGTTTTGAAAACAATTTTGACCAGCCTATTTCCAACGTCATGACGAAAAAGGGCTTGGTGACCGCGCCTGTCGGCACTTCGCTGGAACAGGCAAAGGTGATCCTTGGCAAGCATAGAATTGAAAAGTTGCCCATCGTGGACGAGCAGGGCTATTTGAAAGGATTGATCACAATCAAGGATATTGAAAAATCCATTCAGTATCCCAATTCCGCGCGTGATGAAAACGGCAGATTGCTGGTGGGCGCGGCAGTTTCCACGGCGGCAAACGCAGTGGAAAGGGTGGCTGCTTTGGTGGATGCGCGTGTGGACGTAGTTGCCATTGACACGGCGCACGGTCATTCGGCTGGCGTGCTTAGAAAGGTAGAGGAAATCCGTTCGAAATTCCCCTCGCTTACGATCATTGCAGGCAACGTTGCCACGGCAGAGGCGACGGAGGCGCTGATCAAATCGGGCGCGGACATCGTCAAGGTGGGCATCGGCCCCGGTTCGATCTGTACCACCCGCGTGGTGGCAGGTATTGGCGTGCCGCAGCTGACCGCGATCATGGATTGTGCGGAAGAGGCGGATAAACACGGCAAGCGCGTCATCGCAGACGGCGGCATCAAATACAGCGGCGACATTGTCAAGGCTCTGGCGGCAGGCGGCAGCGCGGTAATGGTCGGCTCGCTTTTGGCAGGCACGTTGGAAAGCCCTGGCGAAGTAGAGCTGTATCAAGGTAGAAGCTACAAGGTATATAGAGGTATGGGCTCGCTGGGCGCAATGGCGGCGGGCAGCAGCGACCGTTATTTCCAAGAGGGTACCAAAAAATTCGTTCCCGAAGGGGTGGAAGGCAGGGTGCCTTACCGCGGTTCGGTTGCGGACATCATTTATCAGATGAAGGGCGGTTTGCGCTCGGGTATGGGCTATTGCGGCAAGCATAATATTGAAGAGCTTAGAACCAGCTCTCAATTTGTCCGTATCACGAATGCCAGCTTGATTGAAAGTCATCCTCACGACATTTCTATCAGCAAGGAAGCGCCCAACTATTCGCAGCACTAAGGCAGCGATGATTAGACGAAAACACTCGGCGATTTTGATGCCGAGTGTTAAATTCAGTCTGTGGTAATTTTAAATAGGAGAAGGATATGGAAATTGTATACACGAAAAGACCGGATATGGAAAGAATTACGACGATAGAGCTTGCAAATGCCTTCATCGACGATCAGGTGGCAAAGATTCGCGCGCAAGTAGGCGGGGATACGGTGTTGCTTGCGTTGTCGGGCGGTGTGGATAGCTCGGTGGTGGCGGCGCTGCTAATCAAAGCGCTGGGCAAGCAGCTGGTTTGCGTGCACGTCAATCACGGCTTGATGAGAAAGGGGGAAAGCGAGCAGGTTATTGAAATTTTCCAAAACGGCTTAGATGCTAACCTTGTTTACATCGACGCGACCGACCGTTTCCTCGATAAGCTGGCGGGCGTTGCCGATCCTGAAAAAAAGAGAAAGATCATCGGCGGCGAATTTATCCGCGTCTTTGAGGAGGAGGCAAGAAAATTGACGGGGAAGATCTACCTTGCGCAGGGCACGATCTATCCCGACATTGTAGAAAGCGTTGGGGTAAAATCCCATCATAACGTCGGCGGTTTGCCCGACGATATCCATTTCGAGGGCTTGGTAGAGCCGGTACAGCATTTGTACAAGGACGAGGTCCGCGTGGTTGGCAGAGCGCTTGGCTTGCCTGCGGAAATGGTGGATCGGCAGCCCTTCTCCGGACCTGGGCTTGGGGTGCGCTGTACGGGCGCAATCACGCGTGACAGATTGCATTCCTTACGTGAATCGGATGCAATCCTTCGCGAGGAATTTGACAAGGCGGGCTTAACCTCGCAGGTGTGGCAGTTCTTCACCGTCGTGCCAGACTTCCGTTCTACGGGGGTTAGAAACGGTGCGCGTGTGTTCGATTGGCCGGTGATTATCCGTGCGGTGAACACGGTGGACGCGATGACGGCGACCGTGCCTGAAATTGAATGGGCGCTGCTGAAAAAGATTACCGACCGCATCCTGTCGGAAGTACCCGGCGTATGCCGCGTGCTGTATGATCTCAGCCCCAAAGCACCCGCAACCATCGAATGGGAATAAAAGAAAAATATAGAAGAATAGAAGAAGGTAGGAATAGATAGGAACGTATGAAGAAAGTGCAAAAGATAGCCATTATGACGGGCGGCGGTGACTGCCCTGGTTTGAACCCTGTAATTCGCGCGGTAGTAAAGGCAGCGATTTTACAATACGGCTTAGAGGTGGTGGGCGTTCGTCACGGATATCACGGGCTGTACCATGGGGATTTTATCAAGCTTGGCTTAGAGGACGTAGAGGAAATTATCACCCGCGGCGGTACGATTTTGTATAGCTCGAACAAAGATAATCTCTTTCAATATCCAATCAAGGACCAGAATGGGGAGTTTGTGCGCGATGAAAACGGTAAGCTGACGTACGAAGACGTATCGGACGTTGCCGTGTCGCATTTAAAGGAGGCAGGGATCGACGCTCTGTTTATCTTGGGCGGCGACGGTACGCTGACCTCGGCAAGGGACTTTTCCCGCAAGGGCGTCAACGTTGTGGCGATCCCCAAAACGATCGACAATGATTTGGCGAATACCGATTATACCTTTGGGTTTGACACGGCTATTTCCGTTGCAACGGACGGTTTAGATCGGGTACGTACCACGGGCATGTCCCACCATCGTGTAATGGTGGTGGAAATCATGGGCAGAGGGGCAGGCTGGCTGACGCTGCACGCAGGAATTGCGGGCGCGGCAGACGTCATCTTGTTGCCTGAAATCCCTTACGATATCCAAAAGGTGGCGGAAAAGATTAAAGCGGATAAGGCAAAGGGCAAGGAATTTTCTATCGTTGCCGTTTCCGAGGGCGCAAAATCCTTAGACGGCAAGCAGGTGGTGTTGAAGGTGATCGAAGACAGCGCGGATTCCATTCGCTTGGGCGGCGTTGGCGCAGTGGTGGCAGATCAGTTGGAAAAGCTGACGGGCTCGGAGGCGCGGGCAACCACTTTGGGGCACATTCAGCGCGGCGGTACGCCGACGGCGCACGATCGGGTGCTTTCTTCCCGCTATGGTTATGCGGCGGTAGAGCTTTGCATGCAGGGTAAATTCGGCAGAATGGTGGCGTTGCAGGGGGATGAAATCGTAGACGTGTCCTTAGAGGAGGTCATCGGTCAAAAGACGAAGAACGTAGATCCCAACGGCGAACTGGTCAAAATGGCGAAAGCCATGGGCGTTTGCTTTGGCGACTGATTCCCATAAAATAGTAAAATACCAAGGAAAGGAGGCGCAAGCCTTCTTTTTTTTGCACGCTTTTTTAAAGGGTGGGCATATAATGCAGTATAGGGAGTAATCCCATACATCGGAGGAATTGTATTATGTGTACTTGTTGTCAAAATTGGATGAGCACCGCGGGTGCGGTGGCTATGAACGGAAACGGCTATAACTGCGGCAGAAACAACGGCTGCTACAATAGATGCTGTCACAGCTGCGGCTGTTCTTCGCAGAGCTCTACAAACGTTCGGTATATCACCTTTCCCGTCAGCGGTACGGCGGTGGTTCCCGTGTCGTCGATCTGTTTCTATCCCACCTCTTGGGGGAATGGAAACGGCAACGCGCAGTCTGGGAACACCTCCTCGAATAGTGGCTGCAACTGCTGCGGATTTGGCAGATGCGGCTCGCAGGCGGCGATCTCGAATTACTATCAAGATTATTACGCTAGGCAATACGGCTTAAACGATTGACGAACGAATCGGCGGGCGGCGAGGCAAATCGCCGCCCGTTTTCTTTTATGGGAACAATCAAAGCAAAAATAAATAACGGGGGCAAAAATCGGGCATACTTTGTTTTGTATGAACGGCTGGAAAAGATTTTGGGGATTTCTTGCGGGCAAGTACCGCTTGCTTGCCGAAAAAAAATACACGACGCTGGCGGGGACGCTGGTGTTTTTTCTGTTGATGTCGCTGGTTCCCATGCTGTTTTGGGGTACGCTGCTTATGGGAAAGCTGCACGTGCGCGCGCCAAACGCTCTTTCTCTGCCTGGTATGGAGCAGGTGGGGGACTTGCTCGACTACATCAGCAAGGAGGCGCAAAGCGCCACCTCGGGCGCATCGGTATTCTTATTGATCACCAGCCTGTATTCCGCCACCAACCTCTTTTATCAAATGCGAAAAAGCGGCGAGATTATCTATGGCACGCCGTCCGTTGGCAAGGGGATACAAACCCGATTAAGTGCGGTGGCGCTGCTATTTTTGGTGATGGCGCTGATCGTGCTCACCGTGCTGGCGTTTGCAGCGTTTTCCTTTTTTCTCACCCGCCTCGTTGGGGAGGGTTGGGAAAGGTTGATGGAATATCTTTTGCTTGCTGTGCTTGCCTTTTTTTTGGTGTTCTTTTTAAATCTCTTTATCTGTCCCTATCCAGCCTCGCCAAGATGTTTTCTCGTTGGTTCGCTGCTTACGGTGGCGGCATGGGCGGTGTCGATTGCAGGCTTTGGGCTGTATTTGCGTATCGGCAATATGGGCAGACTGTACGGCGCATTAAGTGCGGTGATTGTCTTTTTGCTGTGGCTGTACGTACTGACCGTATGTTTTGTCAGCGGTGTAATTTTAAATAGCGAGCAGGTGGAAAAGCAGAGGCGGACTATGCCGCGCAGAAAACGTAGGTAGTGTACGAATTTAAAAAAGCAACGAAAAAATTTGATATAAAATTTTATAAAAAGACGTTGCGAATTTTCCAAAGCTGTGTTATAATGAAGATACAAAAAAACAATAGGATAGCCAAGCAAGACCAAATTGAACCAGCCCAAAAGCAGTTTTTTCCGTAGCTTTCGCCAAATGCATGCTGGTTGTATGTCAAT
>JAZURU010000124.1:0-2361 GCA_045606365.1 Candidatus Scatosoma sp.
GCTGCCGGCGCTGTGTGAAATCGGGGAAACCGAGCTGGCGTATCGCTTGATACGCGAAACCGAATATCCCTCGTGGGGGTATACGATTCTTAACGGCGCAACCACGATTTGGGAATGCTGGAACGGCTATACGAAAGAGCACGGCTTTGAAACGCCGACGATGAATTCCTTTAATCATTACAGCCTTGGTTCTTGTGTAGAATGGTTGTATTCGCACGTTTTGGGTATTAAGCTTTCCTTGGATGGCAGCATTTCTATTTCGCCGTCGCTGAGCAAGCAGCTCGCCTTTGCAGAGGGCGAATATAAAACGCGGAAAGGCAAGATTTCCATTGCGTGGAAATACAAAGATGAAAAATTCTATTTCACAGTTGAGGCGGATTCAAACGTTGTATACACGTATGATTTTTCCGATCGGGAAATTGTGTCTTTACAACGGCACGGAAATAGTCTCTGCGCTATTTTAAAATAATCTTTAAAAGGTTCGTTATGAATAAGATTTTTACGGTTTCTATTTTGGGCTGCGGTTCTCGCGGTCATTACACGTACGGAAAGGGCATGTCACTCTATTGCGCGGATAAATTTCGCATCGTATCCGTATGCGACATCGATGAAGAGAAGATTAAGCTGGCACAGTTGGATTGGGAAATTCCCGACGAAAATTGCTTTTTAGATGCGGACGAATTTTTAAAGGAAAAGCGTTCGGATGCGCTGGTAATTGCCACGCAGGATCGTGACCACGTAAAGATGTGCATAAAGGCGTTAGAGCTGGGTTATGACATTTTGTTGGAAAAGCCGATTTCCCCCGTCGAGGAGGAGCTTTACCAGCTGTTAGAGGCAAATAAAAAATACCAGCGAAAGGTCATCGTTTGCCACGTTTTGCGTTATGCCCCTGCTTTTTTAAAGCTGAAGGAGCTTTTGGACAGCGGCGTAATCGGAAAGGTGGTTTGTATCGATTGGTTGGAACAGGTGGCGTATTGGCATCAGGCGCACAGCTTTGTGCGCGGGAATTGGCGCAATGACGAGGAAACCTCCCCGATGATCATGCAAAAATGCTGCCATGACCTCGATCTGTTGCAGTATTATGCCGATTCGAAATGCGATACGGTATATTCGATGGGGGGCTTGTCTTTTTTTCATCGCGGCAATCAGCCCGAGGGCGCAGCAGATCGTTGCGCGGATTGTAAGTACAAATACGATTGCGCTTACAGCGCAGAACGGCTGTATATTGAAAAACGCAGAAAGGATTTCGACTGGGTGGTTGATAAACCCGACGTCGAAGAGACGGCGCGTCAGCAGGGCTGGCCGTTTAACGTTGTCGATCTTTCTAGGCCGATCACCGAGGAATCGCTGCGTAAGGCGTATGAAAATTCGCAGTATGGCAAATGCGTATTTGCCTGCGATAACAACGTCGTGGATAACCAAATGGTGATGATGCAGTTTGCAAACGGTGTGCGCGCGAACTTAACGATGACGGCGTTTACCGCTTTGCCGGGCAGAAAGCTGACCTTCCACGGTACGCTGGGCGAATTGGAAATGGATGAGGAAAACGATTATATCCGTCTTTCCCGATACGGACACGGCACGCAGATGTTCAGTATCAAGGAGATTTTGAAAGAGGCAGTTCAAGATACCTTTGGGCACGGCGGCGGCGATTTGATGTTGGTGCACGATTTCTATAAGGCGTTGACAGGCGAAGTCGATTTGGGCACGACGCTAGACCGTTCAATCGAGAGCCATCTGATGGCGCTCGCAGCGGAAAAATCTAGGCGCAGCGGCAAGGTTTGCTTAGTGCACGAGGAAGAAGAGAACAAATAATAAGGAAAGCTACGGGCGGCGAAACGCCGCCCGTAAAGTAAATATGCGATATGAGTATTCATTTTGATCCTTCAATTAAGCAGTTTCATTTGCAAACGAAGAACACTTCGTACCTTTTCTGCGTTGTGGAACACGACGCATTGGAGCATTTGTATTACGGAAAAAAAGTCCCTTTCGATAACGTAAAATATATCAGCAATCGCCAGATTTATGCGCATCACGCGCATGAGGCTAGAAATAGCCGACAATTTTCCGCCTCTTCGGTAGGGCTGGAAATTTCCCCTTTCAACAGCGGGGACATTCGTACGCCGTCCGTGGTATATAGCTGTGACGGTGACCTGCAAAGCAACCGTTTGCGCTATCGCAGCCATACGATCTACAAGGGAAGAAAGCCGATTGACGGGCTGCCGTATTCGCGCGCAACCGACGCGACGGAAAGCTTGGAGGTGGTGCTCACCGACGATGCAGGGAAGATAGAGCTTACGCTGTATTACGTAGTTTTTGCGGATACGGACGTGATTGCGCGCTATCAAAAAATTGAAAACA
>JAZURU010000125.1:0-25404 GCA_045606365.1 Candidatus Scatosoma sp.
ATGGAGTCTTGTAAAAGACTTTAACTGCAACCTTTTTAGCAATTTGAAGGCCGAGGTCGCAGGTCCGCATCCTGCCGCTCGCACAGGGTGGGATCGCGCTCCTTAGGGGCGTGATCTCCCCAACTTTTTTCAATTTTTAAAATAAAGACGGGGACAGCAATTGATTATAACCGATAGGATTTAAATACATACCGTCTTGTTCTTTTTGCCGTCAAAAACTGCTAGCATATTCTTTAAAACGGCAAGGGAGGGAAAACTATGGATGAAAAATTTTTTGGAAAATTAAATGAAGTATTGGACGAAGAGTTTAACGTATCCGTCACCGAAAACGGCGCGATCGGCTATGCGACGACCTGCAAGCCGTTGCTCGATTTAAACTTTGCGGTTTCTTCCTTGCGTAATCTTTCGGAGGCGGACGTGGAAAAGCGCTACGCAAAGGCTTTTTACGAATCCAAGCTGCTGGCGATCAAGTGGCTGTTTTTTGCTGCGGACGTTCGCGGAGGCATGGGGGAACGTAGATTGATGCGAATCTGCCTGCGGTTTTTGGCGAAAACGGAACCTGCGATTACAGAAAAGCTGTTGCCCTTGGTGGCGGAATATACCCGCTGGGACAATCTGCTTTGCCTTTTGGATACACCTTTAAAAATGCAGGTGTGCGATTTGCTGAAAAATCAGCTCAACGCAGACATGGGTGCGTTAAAAGAGGGGGAATCCATCAGCCTTTGCGCGAAATGGATGCCCTCGGCAAACGCATCGTCGGCGCGGTCGAAGGAATATGCAAAGATGCTGATACAAGCATTTGGCACAACCGAAAAGCAGTATCGCAAAATGCTGAGCGCGTTGCGCGCCCATTTAAAGGTTGTCGAGGTGGATATGAGCAGAAAGGCCTGGGGGGAGATAGATTATTCCGCCGTGCCTTCACGCGCCAACCTGCTGTATGCAGAGGCGTTCCTTCGCAACGATAAGCAGCGTCGCACGCGGTATTTAGAGAGCTTGGAAAAAGGGGAAACGACCATTCATGCAGGCGTGCTGTATCCCCACGATATCGTGCATAAGTATACGGGCAACGGCTGGGACGCTACGGTGAAGGAGTATGATCCCGCCTTGGAAGAGCTGTGGAAAGCCCTCCCCGATTACGTGCAGGGGCAAGGGAATACCATCTGCGTGGCAGACGGTTCGGGCAGCATGACGATTACGGTGGGTGGCACGAACGTTTCCTGCCTGTCGGTGGCGAATGCTTTGGCAATCTACTTTTCCGAACGTTCCTCGGGGGCGTTGAAGGATAAGTATATTACGTTTAGCCGCACGCCCAAGCTGGTAAACTTTGCCCGTTGTAAGAGCTTGCATGACAAGATTGGTAAAGCTCTGGCCCATAATGAGGTGGCGGATACGAACATTGAAGCGGTGTTTGATCTTATCCTGGCAACAGCGATCAAGCACAAGATGAAACAAACGGATATGCCCAAGAACGTGCTGATCCTTTCGGATATGGAGTTCAACGCCTGCTGCACCTCTAATTCCTACGGGTCAGCGGACGATCCGCAGTTTGAACGCTTGTTTACGGTGATTGCAGACAAGTATAAGCAACACGGCTATTTGTTGCCTCGATTGATCTTCTGGAATATCTGCAGCCGTTCGATGACCGTACCGCTTAGGGAAAACAGCCTTGGGGTGGCGCTGGTCAGTGGGTTCAGCCCTGCGGTGATGCAGATGGTGCTTTCTGGGGAGCTGGATCCTTTCAAATGCTTGCTGGAACAATTGAACAAGGAACGCTATCAGCCTGTGGAAGATGCGGTTAAGGGTTTGCTGTAAAAATTACGGCTTTTTCGTAAAAAAGACGGAAAAGCCGTTTCTTTTTTTAGAAAAAAGACTTGAAATATCCTGCGTTTCATAGTATACTATTAGTAGAAAAAGCAATTGCGAATTTAGATACACGAAAGGAGGTATCAAAAAATGTCGATGTGGTTTTGGTTCGGTCTAGCTTTGCTGCTGTTCATTACAGAGCTTTGTACGATCGACCTTGTGGCTGTTTGGTTTGCCGTTTCCGCCCTGATTTTAGGCATCGTTGCGGCGATCTTCGGGGGCTTGCACTTTGGCTGGCAGGCGTTGATTTTCGTCGTTCTGTCTGCGGCGCTGTTTTTGGCGACCCGTCCGTTTGTGAAGAAGTTCATGAAACGGAAAAAGGGGCAGGAAACGAACTTAGAGCTGATTGTCGGCAATACGGCTCGTGTAGTGGAGAAGATCGAAAACGACCGCGAAACGGGGGCTGTGAAGGTTAACGGCTTGGTTTGGACGGCGCGTTCGGAGGACGGCGCGGTGATGGAAGAGGACGAACTTGTTATCGTGAAAGAAATCAAGGGCAATAAGTTAATCGTCGGTAAAAATGCATAAAATAGTTTTGGAGGAGTAGTATTTATGGAACCTTGGGTAATCGCTTTGATTGTTGCCATTGGCATTATCTTGTTTATTATCGTTATCAGCGGTATCAAAGTCGTACCGCAGGCAAAGGCATACGTTGTGGAACGCTTGGGCGCGTATCGCGAAACCAAGCAGACGGGCTTGCATTTCGTCATTCCCGTATTTGAGCGTGTGGCAAAAGTGGTTTCGCTGAAAGAGCAGGTGGTGGACTTTGCGCCCCAACCCGTGATCACAAAGGATAACGTGACGATGCAGATCGACACCGTCGTATTCTATCAAATCACGGACGCGAAATTGTACGCGTACGGTGTAGAACACCCCATCATGGCCATCGAAAATTTGACGGCAACCACTTTGCGTAATATCATCGGTGAGATGGAGCTGGACAACACGCTGACCTCGCGTGATACTATCAACGCGAAGATTCGCAGCATTCTGGACGAGGCGACCGATCCTTGGGGGATCAAGATCAACCGCGTTGAGCTGAAAAACATCAAGCCCCCTGCAGAGATCCAGGACGCAATGGAAAAGCAGATGAAGGCAGAACGTCAGCGCCGTGAGGCAATCCTGCGCGCTGAGGGTGAAAAGGCGAGCAACATTCTGGTTGCGGAAGGTAAAAAAGCCAGCCAAATCCTGACCGCAGAGGCGGAAAAGCAGTCGGCAATTTTGAAAGCCGAGGCAGAAAAGCAAGCCGCAATCTTGAAGGCAGAGGCGGAAAAAGAGGCAATATTGCGCGTATACGAAGCGCAGGCAGAATCTATCCGCATGATCAACGAGGCAAACCCCAGCGAGGCATATTTGTTGATGCAGAAGCTGGACGCTATGGAAAAGGTAGCGGACGGGCAGGCAACAAAGATCGTTATCCCCAGCGAATTGCAAGGGATTGTGGGGTTGGTCAATACCATCAAAGAAGCAAAATAATAGGGGCAGGTATCCAGCGAAAGAAAGATCCTCGTCGAAAGGCGAGGATTTTTTTGTGTACAAATGCACAAAGATGCAACAGAAAGATTGCATTCTTTTGAAAAGTGTGGTACAATGATTTAGAAGAACTAAGGAGAAGGGTCTATGCAGTCATTACGCGAATTGTTTCGAATTGGCAAAGGTCCGTCCTCGTCGCATACGATTGGACCAGAGCGCGCCGCAAAATTGTTTTTGGCAGAAAATCCTGACGCCGATGCTTTTAAGGTGGTGCTGTACGGCTCGTTGGCGAAGACGGGGGAAGGACATGGCACGCAGAAAATTTTAAGGGGCGTTTTGGGCAACGTTGAAATCCTTTCCGAATGTTCGGAAATTGCGCTGCGGCACCCGAACACCATGGATTTTTTTGCCTACCAAAATGGCGTTGAAAGCGCAAGCCTGCGGGTGTATAGCGTGGGCGGCGGCGCAATTGAGGTAGAGGGACGTGAACGGATTGTTCCAAACGACGTCTATCCCTTGAACCGTTTTGCCGACATCAAAGCTTGGCTGCAAAAAAGCGGAAAAAGGTTGCCCGATTATGCGTATGAGTGCGAAGGAGAGACCTTGCGGACATATCTGGGTGAGGTCTGGTCGGCGATGAAAAACGCTATCGACGAGGGACTGAATACCAAAGGGGTGCTGCCCGGCGGCTTAGGGGTAGAACGTCGCGCACACGTACTGTACTTTAAAGAGATTGCAAACGAGGGCGCGGATACGTTGGAAGATCGCCTCGTATGCGCATACGCCTTTGCGGTGGGGGAACAGAACGCCTCTGGCGGCACGATCGTCACCGCGCCTACCTGTGGCGCATGCGGCGTTTTACCCGCGGTGTTGCGGTATTTGCAGGAACAGAAAGGCTACCCGGATGAACGCATTATTGACGCGCTTGCGGCGGCGGGCATTGTAGGCAATCTGATCAAGACAAACGCCTCGATTTCGGGGGCAGAATGCGGTTGCCAAGCGGAGATCGGCAGCGCGTGCTCGATGGCGGCTGCGGCGATTGCAGAGCTGTACGGCATGACCTTAGACCAGCAGGAATATGCCGCAGAGGTGGCGATGGAGCACCATTTGGGCTTGACTTGCGACCCGATTGCGGGTTTGGTTCAAATTCCTTGCATTGAACGAAATGCGGTGGCGGCGATGCGCGCTTTGAATGCAGCGGAGATTGCAAAGTTTTTATTCGGCAGCCGTAAAATATCTTTTGACCTTGTGGTGGAAACGATGTATGAAACGGGCAAAGACTTGCACGATAGATACCGCGAAACCTCGGAAGGGGGGCTGGCAAAGCTGTATAAAAAATGAGAAATGATTACAAAAAGAAGGGGGCAGGTATGCATTGAAGGGCGTTCTGCTCCCTTTTTTAATGTGACGGGTAGGAGGGGGAGCATTCTTTTGCGTTGCTTGATAAAATGGCGGGCGATGCAAGCGTTCGGGGTGAAAAAATAAAGGTGTAAATTTTTTTAATTTTTGCAAAAAAATCGGTGAAAAATGCTTGACAAATATTTGTAAATAGAGTATTATTAACAAGCGTTGTTTAGCACGCAAATGGCGATGGCCCAATAGCTCAGTTGGTTAGAGCGCCAGCCTGTCACGCTGGAGGTCGACGGTTCGAGCCCGTTTTGGGTCGCCAAATGCCTTGGTAGCTCAGTTGGTAGAGCAGCAGACTGAAAATCTGCCTGTCGGTGGTTCGATTCCGCCCCAAGGCACCACCGAAAGGTGAACCTGCCGGTGTAGCTCAATGGCAGAGCAGCTGATTTGTAATCAGCAGGTTGTGGGTTCGAGTCCAATCACCGGCTCCACAACGAATTATAGCCAAAATTGCATATATGGGAGGGTCGCATAGCGGCAATTGCAGCGGACTGTAAATCCGCCACCTCAGGTTTCGTGAGTCCGAGTCTCACCCCTCCCACCACAAACAGCCCAAGCTAAAGTCGGCTTGGGTTGTTTGTTTTCTGCGGCGATTTCATCGAGGGCAAAAATGGAAAACCGTCCGCTGCAGCAACAGCCAATAACGGAAAAGACCTTACCCGTCGGTAAGGTCTTTTTGTTATACGTTTTTGATGTCGTAAGGGGTGCTTTGGTAGACAAAATAGTTCAGCCAATTCGAATATAAGAGGTTGGCATGTGCCCGCCAGCTGACAAGAGGCGGTTTTGTGGGATCGTCGTTGGGGAAGTAATTGACAGGCACGTGAATGGGCTTGCCTTGCGAAAGGTCGCGCAGGTATTCGCTCTTCAAGGTGTCTGCGTCGTATTCCGAATGCCCCGTGATGAAGATCTGCCTGCCGTTCTTGGTGGAGATTGCGTACACGCCTGAAACGTCGGAGGAGGACAAAATTTTCAGTTCCTTCACCCGTTCGATATCCTCGCGTAAAACGGTGGTGTGGCGAGAATGCGGCACCATGAACGTTTCGTCAAAGCCCCTGAACAAGATTGACGGCTTGTGGTCGACCTTGTGCGGGAAAACACCAAACATCTTTTCGTTCATTTGCTTTTTTTCAATGCCGTAGTGATAATAAAGCCCCGCCTGCGCCCCCCAGCAAATATGGAAAGTGCTGTGGACGTGGGTTTTGCTCCATTCCATGATTTCGCAAAGCTCTTGCCAATATTCCACCTCCTCAAAGGGCATATGCTCGACGGGCGCGCCCGTGATGATCATGCCGTCGAATTTGCGGTGTTTTACCTCGTCAAAGGTCTTATAAAACGCCAAAAGGTGGTCTTGGGCGACGTTCTTCGATTCGTGCGATTTCGTGTGGATTAGCTCCATTTCCACCTGCAAGGGCGTGTTGCCAAGCAAGCGGGCGAGCTGCGTTTCCGTTTCGATCTTCTTGGGCATCAGATTTAAAATGAGAATCTTCAAGGGGCGGATGTCCTGCGTCATAGCGCGGGTTTCCGTCATAACGAAGATGTTTTCGCCCTCCAAGGTCTTAACGGCGGGTAAATTGTTCGGAATTTTAATAGGCATAGCGGTTCCTTATTTTGCCTTTTCTCGGTAATAAATTTGCAAACGAAAAGGCAATAGATGAATTAAAGAGTGTTTAAAGCTTGCTGAATGTCATCGATGAGGTCCTGATAGTTTTCGATGCCGCAGGAAAGGCGAATGAGGTCGCCGGGGACGCCCGCTGCAATCAGTTCTTCGTCGTTCATCTGTCTGTGGGTTGCGCTGGCGGGGTGCAGGCAGCAGCTCCTTGCGTCGGCAACGTGGGTTTCGATGGCAATGATTTTCAGCGCTTTCATGAACGCTTCCGCCGCTTTTCTGCCGCCCTTTACGCCAAAGCTGACCACGCCGCACGTGCCGTTGGGCATCAGCTTTTTCGCCAAGTCGTAATACTTGTTTGAGGGCAGCCCAGGATAGTTTACCCATGCGATTTGGTCATTTGCCTCTAAATATTCAGCCACCTTTTGGGCGTTGAGGCAATGACGTTCCATTCTGACGTGCAGGCTTTCCAGCCCGAGGTTTAAATAAAACGCGCTCTGCGGCGATTGCGTGCAACCAAAATCACGCATCAGCTGCGCGGTTGCTTTCGTGATATACGCGCCTGCTTGCCCGAATTTTTCGGCGTAGGTGATGCCGTGGTAGCTGGCGTCGGGGGTGCAAAGCCCAGGGAATTTTTCCTTGTGCGCCATCCAGTCAAACTTGCCGCTGTCTACGATGCAGCCGCCCACAGCCACGCCGTGACCGTCCATATACTTGGTGGTGGAATGGGTGACGATGTCTGCGCCGAATTCAATCGGGCGACAGTTGACGGGGGTTGCAAACGTGTTGTCAATGATCAGGGGAACGCCGTGCGCATGCGCCGCCTTGGCAAATTTTTCAATATCCAAAACGGTAAGGGCAGGGTTTGCCACCGTTTCACCAAATACTGCTTTGGTGTTTTCTTGGAAAGCGGCGTTCAGCTCTTCTTCTGTGCAATCGGGGTCGATAAAGGTGAAAGAAATCCCCATTTTCTTCATCGTCACGGCAAATAAGTTGTACGTGCCGCCGTAGATGCTGGTGGAGCAGACAACGTGGTCGCCGCAGTTTGCGATGTTGAAGATGGAGAAAAAGCTGGCGGCTTGTCCTGAGGAGAGCAGCATTGCCGCGCTGCCACCCTCTAAAGCGCAAATCTTCGCCGCCACCGTATCGCAGGTGGGGTTTTGCAGACGGGAATAAAAATAACCGCTTGCCTCCAAATCGAAAAGCTTGCCCATATCCTCGCTGGTAGCGTATTTAAAGGTGGTGCTTTGTACGATGGGCACTTGACGAGGTTCGCCGTTTCCAGGGGTGTAGCCGCCCTGTACGCAAGTGGTTTCAATTCTTTGTTTCGTTTCCATAAACTCTCCTTTTTATGCCTTTGCTGGGCGCGATTTTTATATAAAAATCGTTATGCAGATAGTATAGCACATTTTTCCTGTCCTCGTCAAGTATTTTTTTAATTTCCCCAAAAATATAGAAAAGCCCCGTCGTGGCTCCTTTTAATTTGTCGTGAAGTGGTTAACGCAAAGTATATTTTAAAAAAGGTTAACGCAAAATTATACAAAGGAGGGGAAAGATGGGAAAAAGAAAAATGGGATTTGGCGGACTGCTGTTGGGGCTTTTTGCTACCGTTTTCTGTGGCTTGTTCGGATGCAACAGCGGACGGGGAAAAAGCGGGGAATATACCTATTGGGACGTGTACGAAACGCCGCCCTCTACATGGAATCCGCATACCTATCGCACCAGCGACGACGGATACGTAAACGGATATACCACCTTGGGGCTGTACGAGTTTTTCTTTAACGAGGATTATTCAGGGTATGAGGTACGCCCCGAAATGGCTGCGGCAGTGCCTTTGGACGTGACGGAAAAATACAAAGGTGAGGTAAAGTGGGGAATCCCCGCGGAGGCGGATAGCGGCTATGCCTATGAAATAGCCCTCAATCCCTTGGCGAAATGGGAGGACGGTACCCCCATCAATGCGGAAACGTACGTGTATTCGATGCGGCGGTTGCTAGATCCCGAGCTTTTGAACTATCGTGCGTCCAACTACTATACGGGGGATCTCGTCATCAAGAACGCCGAGGCGTATAACCTTGGCAAGGCAGACGATGAACGGGAGGAAATTCCCTTTGAGGATGTCGGTATCTTCCAAACGGGAGAATACGCGTTTACGATCGTGTTAGAAAAATCCTTGAAAGGGTTTTACCTCTTATATGCGCTGTCGGACAATTGGATTGTCAAAGAGGATTTGTACGAACGCTCGATTGCGGGGGGCAACGGCTACAACACCAGCCGTGAGACCACCTCTTCCTACGGGCCGTACAAGCTGACGCAGTACCTGCCCGAACAGCAGATGACGTTTGAGAAAAACGACGGCTGGTACGGCTGGACGGACGGCAAGCATGAGGGCATGTACGCGTCCACAAGGATTGTTGCCCGTCGCGTGGCAGAGGCATCTACGCGAAAACAGATGTTTTTGCGAGGGGAGCTGGATACCTACGGTCTGCAAACGGAGGATTACGCGGAATACCGTTCTTCCGATTACGCCTATTCCGAACCTGGGCAAACGGTGTTTTTCCTGATCTTATGCGGCGATGAAAACGGATTGCGCTTGCGGGAGGGTGCAGGTGTGCATAAGCGCATACTTTCCTTGGAAAGTTTTCGCAAGGCGATGGCGGTCACCTATCAAAAGGAGTTTTTTGCCTCGACCATTTCCCCTGCCCGCAGCGGCGCGTACGGCTTGATCGGCCGTCAGGACGTTTGGAACGTAGAAGAGGGAGAAACCTATCGCGATACCCCGCAGGCAAAGCTGGTGCTTTGCGATTTCTATGGGGTGGACGTTGCCGCGTTTGGAGGGGATTTGGATGCGGCTGCCGCCTCGATTACGGGATACGATCCCATTTTGGCGGGGCAGCTTTTCTTGCAAGCATTTGCCGAGGCAAAGTCGAAATTCGGCATGAAGGATACCGACGTGGTGGAAATTGAATATGCGGTGTCGTCGGCATCGGCGTTTATCACCAAGACGATTGATTATCTAAATTCCGAGCTGGATAAGGTGCTTGCGCCCGTGGGGCTTTCGGGTAGAGTGCGAATTGTTGAAAGCGTGCCGTACGGCAATACTTGGCAGGAAAAAATCCGTGGGGGTGAAAGCGACACCGTGCTGGCGGGCTGGTCGGGCGGGCTGTTAAATCCGTTCAACACCATTCAGTATTATACCAACCCGCTGTATGAACCGTACTGCAACCGCTGGTACGATACGCAAAAGATTGCGCTGACTTTGCCGATCGGCGGCGAGCCTATCACCATGACCTTGACGGAGTGGGGTATGGCGCTAAACGGCGCTACGGTGGCGAAGGAGGGCAAGAATTATAACTTTGGCTACGGCGTTGCGACGGATGAAACGCGGCTGCAAATTTTGGCGGGGATCGAGGGAAAGATTTTGGCGGGCTACAGCTATATTCCGATGCTGCAGGACGGGTCCTTTTACCTGCTTTCGCAAAAGCTTTCTTACCCCACCGAGCGCTACGACCCCGTGCTGGGGTACGGCGGCGTGAAATACGTGCGCTATGCCTTTGACGACGCGCAGTGGTCGGATTTTGTGCGTGGCGCAGGCGGGCAGCTGAATTACAAATAAAATCGCCGCCAGCCTTTATGGAGGATGCTTATAGGAAAATATGTGGAAATATGCAGGTAAGCGCATCGCGCTGATGATTATAACCTTTTTCGTTATCATGGCGATTTGTTTTACGCTGATACGGTTGTTGCCGTTGCCCGACGCTTCGAAATATGGGGTGAACGCCCAACTGATACAGGCGCGGCGGGAAAAAATGGGGTATAATAAGCCCATTCCCGTACAGTTTTTTCTGTATTGGAAAAATGTTTTCGCCTATGGCGATTGGGGGATCGGCGAAGAGTATAAAACAGGCTTAGAGGTGGGGCAGGTATTCGTTGAACGCTTACCTGCCACCATGATCGTCAATCTTTTGTCAATTTTGATCAGCATTCCCTTAGGGATCGCTTTGGGGATTTTTGCGGCGTTAAAAAAGAACCGCTGGCAGGATTACGTGATCTCCACGTTGGTGATGGTGGCAATTTCCGTACCCTCCTTTGTGGTGGCATTTTTGCTGCAATCCCTCTTTTATTATCGGCTGGGGCTGTTGCCACCGTTGCTTGCGCCTATGGATAGATGGTTTTCGGGGGAGATGCTGCTATCCCTCATTATGCCGGTGTCGGCGCTGTCGCTGGGCACGCTTGCCAGCTTTACCCGTATCACCCGCGCGGAGCTAACAGAAGTTTTGACGGGGGAATATATGCTGCTGGCGCGGGCAAAAGGCTTGACAAAATGGCAGGCGGTGGTGCGCCATGCGTTTAAAAACAGCGCCGTGGTGGTGCTGCCAGCGGTGCTCGGTTCCTTCGTCGGAATTTTGAGTGGGTCGATGATCATTGAAAGAATTTTCTCAATTCCTGGCGTGGGAGAGCTGTATTTAGGCGCGATTTTAGCGCAGGATTATAACTTTTTCATGATGCTGTCGGCGTTTTACACCTTTGTGGGGCTGCTGGCAGGGTTGATCGTGGATCTCAGCTATGGCTTGATTGATCCGCGGGTGCGTATTGGACAGAGGTGAAATTGTGGATATACGGGATTTAGAGAAAACCGATTTAGGAAAAACGGATTTAGGCGGCGAAGAGTTGGACAGAAAGGATTTTGTCTTTTTAGGGGAAAATCGAGAACCTGCCGAAGAAATCGGCAAAAAGGCGGTGCGCCCGATCGGTTATTTTCAGGACGCATGGCGGCGGTTTCAAAAGAACCGTTCGTCGCTGGTAGCGCTCTTTGTTTTGGGGATTTTGGTGCTGTTTTGCTTGCTCGCCCCTCTGCTTACGCCGTATACCCTTTTGGACAAGGAGAGCGTATATCCCAACAAACGCCCCTACCTTAGCGCGTTTGAAGGTAGCGGATTTTGGGACGGCGGCAGAGAAAATGAATTTACCGAGGGGAATTATGCTTATTTTAACGCCATCGAACGGGAAACGGGATTGAACCCCGTCATCAAGGTGCAAAAAAAATATGAAAAGAGGGCGGCAAACGGAAAAATTACGATGATGTATCGCCTGAGAATTGATAGCTATAAAGAGGTGGGGGTCGTCAACGGACTCAACCTTTCGGCGGACGCCTTTGCAAGGCTTTGCGAATACCAGAACGAAACGGGTAAACAGGTGCTGTATCCCCTTGTGGACAGTGAAAAGCTGTACGGCTTTGACCGTGGCGAGGGAGGGGGAAATTATTGGTACGTGATTGACGCAAAGGGTAAACCGATTTTATCGGACGGGGATTTTCAGCCGCTGTATTTATCGGTGGCGGAGGGGTCGGCGCAGGCGGCGCTGTACGCACCCTACGACAGCCTGCGCGTCGAGGCGGACGACGGGACTTTCGTCTATGGCAGAGCCAATCAATCGGGATATGCCACCCGCATTTGCTATTATGAATATTACCGCTTTTTGCATGGTTATTATCCCTCGTATGCGCTGGGTACAAATGCTTTCGGACAGGACATGGTATGCGCTTTGGCGAAGGGAGGCGGCTTTTCGCTGGGGCTTGCGTTCGGGGTGTCGATGATCAATCTTGTCATCGGCTGTATCTACGGCGCAATCGAGGGCTATTTCGGCGGAAAAACCGATTTGATCATGGAACGGATTACCGACGTTTTGGCGGGCGTACCGTTTACGGTGGTGGTCACTCTGTTTTCTTATCACCTTGCGGCGCGTGTGGGGGTGATCGTTTCCTTTTTGTTTGCATTTGTAGCGACGGGGTGGATTTCGACCGCGTCGCTTACAAGAAAGCAGTTCTATCGCTATAAAAACCGAGAGTACGTCATGGCGGCGCGGGCGTTGGGCGCGGGGCACGGACGGATCATCTTTCGGCACGTCTTCCCCAACAGTATCGGGGCGATCGTAACGTCGTCGGCGATGCTGATCCCCGCTGTGATCGGGTTGGAAACGATCATGACGTATCTTGGCATCGTCAACCTTTCCGGCGCGGGCGCAACCAGCCTGGGCACGTTGATTGAGTTGGGCAAAACCGCCTTAGAAACAGCGCCGCACGCGCTACTGTTGCCCGCGCTATTTTTGGCGCTGGTCATGATCTGCTTTAATTTAATTGGCAACGGGCTTAGGGACGCGTTTAATCCCTCCCTGCGCTTTTCGGAGTAAAAGGAATGAAAGAAAGTGTGTTATCCGTGCGTAATTTAGCGGTTGCCTTTCGTTTGGACGAGGGGGAAACGCAGGCGGTGCGCGGAATTGATTTCGATCTAAAAAAGGGGGAAACTCTTGCCTTGGTAGGGGAGAGTGGCTGCGGAAAATCTGCCACGGCAAAAGCGGTGATGGGCTTGCTGCCGCCTAGCGCGAAAATTGTTTCGGGTGAGGTGTTTTGCGGGGGCAGGGACGTGTTGAAGCTGTCGGAAAAGGATTTGTGCGCGCTGCGCGGCAGTGCGGTTAGCATGGTGTTTCAGGATCCGTTTTCCTCGCTGAATCCCATCGTTCGGGTGGGGAAACAGCTGACGGAGGCGATGCTGATTAAAAATCCGCAACGCAAAAGAAACGGACAGCCAACGCTGACGAAAAAGCAAGCGAAAGAGAGAGCAATTGCCCTGATGAAAGAGGTGGGAATTGAGGACGCTGAAGGGCGGTATAAAAGCTATCCGTTTGAATTTTCAGGGGGGATGCGGCAAAGGATTGTCATTGCCATTGCACTTGCCGCCGACCCCTCAGTTTTGATCTGCGATGAGCCGACCACCGCTTTGGACGTGCGGGTGCAGGCGCAGATCCTCGACCTGATCAAGCGGCTGCAAAAGGAGCGCAAGCTCTCCGTCTTATTCATCACGCACGATCTTGGCGTGGTGGCGAGGGTGGCGGATCGGGTGGCGGTGATGTACGCGGGCAAGATTGTCGAATACGGTAAGACGTCGGAGATCTTTTCTTCGGCGCAGCATCCGTACACTTGGGCGCTGCTTGCCTCGTCGCCATCGCTCGCAAAGGAGGGTAGGTTGCCTGCGATTGAGGGCGCGCCGCCCGCTTTGACAGAGGAGATCAAGGGGGACGCGTTTGCACCCAGGAACCCTTATGCGATGAAGATTGACTGTGAAAAGCAGCCTCCCTTTTTCCAGGTTTCCGACAGTCATTTTGCGGCAACTTGGCTGTTGCATCCGTATGCGCCGAAGGTTGAAAGGGAGGAAAAATGCAAGGATTGTTAGAGGTCAAGGGCTTGACCAAGTACTTTGGAAAAACTAAGGTTTTGGACGGCGTGGACTTGACCGTGTATAAAGGGGAAAGCTTTGGTTTGGTTGGGGAAAGTGGCTGCGGAAAAACGACGCTCGGCCGCACCCTTTTGGGGCTGTATAGTGCAGACGGCGGTTCTGTGCGCTTTGACGGGCAGGAGGTTTTGGGCTTGCGCGGCAGGGCGAGGCGGGCGTTTGCGAAAAAGGCGCAGATGATTTTTCAAGATCCGATCGCCTCGTTAGATCCGCGTATGACGGTGGGGGAGATCGTCGCAGAAGGGCTGCTGATACACGGTGAAAAGCGCGGGAAAGCGCTTACGGAAAAGGTGGAGCGCGCGCTGCGTAGCGTGGGGCTGCCAGCCTCAGCAATGGGGAGATATCCGCACGAATTTTCGGGTGGACAACGGCAGCGGGTCGGCATTGCGCGCGCCATTGTTGTCAAACCGCAGTTGATTGTCGCGGACGAGCCCGTTTCTGCGCTGGACGTTTCCGTACAGGCGCAGGTGATCAATCTCATGTCCGATTTAAAAAAGGAGCTGGGCTTGACCGTGCTTTTCGTGGCGCACGATCTTTCGGTGGTGCGGTATTTTTGCGATCGCGTGGCGGTGATGTACGCGGGGCAAATTGTCGAGCTGGCTAACTCTGAAACCTTGTTTTCTACGCCAAAGCATGCGTATACGAAATCGCTTTTATCCGCAATCCCCTTTCCCGATCCCAAACGGGCGAGGCGTGCAAAAAGATTGCCGTTCGAGGGAAAAATTGGCGAAAACATAGGGGCAGGTACGCGTTTAATTAGAATTGCGGAAAATCATTACGTGCGTAGGAGGGAGGAAAATGCGTTGGGGTAAATTTTTGATACGAGGTGGGATCGCCTGCGGGATCTGTCTTTTAATCGTCTTGTTTCGCCTGCGGGAGCACAGTCTACTGCTTGCGCTTTCAGATGGGTTTAGCGTCAGCGGCTTTTTTGCGTTGGTGGTGGCGTTTGCGCCCTTGTTGCTGTGCAGCGAGGCGCTAGACGGATTTTCGTATGCGGGCAGATTTACCCTTTTCGGGTTCTTCCCATGGCGTACGGAGAGCTTTCCTGCCTATAAAAAGCATCGGGAGGAGGGGCGGAAACAGCGTTTTGTCAGCCGAGATTGGGTGTATATTGGCATTGCATTTTTGCTGTTGGGCTTGTTTTTTTCCTTTCTTTTCCTTTAAAAAATGCGAAAAAGCGGTGAAAAAAGTCGTTTATGCCCCGATAGGTCGTTGACAAAACCAAAAAAAGTATAGTATAATAGCAGATAGTGGAAAATATAAATATTTTCCCAAAAAATATATTTTAACCATATGGAGGAATTATGGACCCGCTATCTCTAACCATCATCATCGTTGTGCTGATTTTGCTTTCCGGTTTCTTTTCAGGAACGGAAACGGCGTATTCGTGCGCGAATAGAATCAAGCTGAAAAGCTTTGCTGCGCTGGGTAAGCGCAACGCAAAGGCTGTCGTGAACTTTGCCGATAAAAATTACGACAAGCTGGTGACGACGATTTTGATTGGAAACAACATTGTCAACCTTACCGCATCCGCGCTGGGCGCGAACCTGTTTATGATCCTTTTGAAGGATACGGGGATCGACCACACCACCGTTTCTACGGCGGTTTTGACGGTTGCCGTGCTCATTATTGGCGAGATTACGCCTAAATACCTTGCCAGCGTATATCCTGAAAAATTCTGTTTTATCGTCTATCCGTTGATGCAGCTTTTCTATTGGATTCTGCTGCCCGTGCGTTTGATTTTCGACGGCTTTAAATGGCTGCTTGCCAAGGTATTCCGTTTAAAGAAGGACGATTCGATCACCGATGAAGAGCTGATGTCCCTCGTCGACGAGGCGGAAGAGGACGGCACGCTGAAGGAGGACGAATCGGAGCTGGTGCGTTCGGCGCTCGAATTCGACGATCAAAAGGTGGAGGATATTTTGGTTCCCCGCGTAGACGTCATTGCGGCGAACATTGCCTCGTCTATGGACGAGATCCGCGAAATTTTCCGCAAGCACGGCTATTCGCGTATCCCTGTTTACGAAGAAACGATTGACAACATCGTGGGCTTGATCCATGAACGCGATTTCTTCTTGGCGTATTTAAAAGGGGAAAAGTCGGTAAAATCCATCGTGCAGGAAGTGGTATTTACCACCGAATATACCCGCATTTCTACCCTCTTAAAGCAGCTGCAAAAGCAGAAGGTGCACATGGCGGTGGTATCCGATGAATACGGCGGCGTTGTGGGTATCGTCACCTTGGAGGACGTCTTGGAGGAGCTGGTTGGCGACATTTGGGACGAACATGACGAGGAAGAGGTGCTGTACGGCTTGATTTCCGACAAGGAATATTGGGTGGACGGCAGATGCGACCTTGGGGAATTCTTTTCCCTGTACGATATGGAGCAGGAGGATGAGAATTTCGAGGCGAACACCGTCGGCGGTTGGGTGACCGAACAGTGCGGCGAAATCCCCCCCGTAGGCGAAATTCTTCGGTACAAAAACGTGGAAATTAAGGTGGTGAAAACCACCCGCCAAAAGGTGTTGAAGGTGCGTTCTCGCTGCGAAGAGCTTTTGGGCGAGATCGAGGACTAAGCGGCGGACGAAAGGACGAAAATCAGCCGTGGCGTTTGCTGCGGCTGCATAAAATTAAAAAAATTATAAACGAGGTACTATTATGCAGACCATTCTTGTGACGGGCGGCAGCGGCTACATAGGCTCGCATACCGTGTTGGAGCTTTTGAACAAGAACTATAACGTAGTGGTGGTAGACAATCTTAGCAATTCCAGCTTTGAAAGCCTTCGCCGCGTGCAAGAGTTGACGGGGAAAACCGTCACTTTCTATGAAAACGATATCCGCGATACCGAGGCTTTGGAAAAGATTTTTTCGGCGCATACCTTTGACGCGGTGATTCACTTTGCGGCGTTCAAGGCGGTGGGCGAAAGCTGCAAGCTGCCTTTGAAGTATTATGAAAACAACATCAGCGGTACGGTCAATCTGTTGAAAGTGATGGAAAAATTCGGGGTGAAGAAAATTATTTTCTCGTCTTCGGCAACTGTTTACGGCACGCCTGAAAAGCTGCCCTTGGACGAAAATTGCCACCTCTCTACCACCAACCCCTACGGCGCTACCAAGCTGATGATGGAAAACATCATGACGGACGTTTGGAAGGCGGACAACGAATGGAATATCATTCTGCTGCGCTATTTCAACCCCGTAGGCAGCCACGAAAGCGGCCGTATTGGCGAGGACCCCAAAGGGATTCCCAACAACCTGATGCCGTACGTGGCGCAGGTTGCCAGCGGCAAGCTGCAATGTATCAACGTCTTTGGCAACGATTATGATACCCCCGACGGAACGGGTGTGCGCGATTACATCCACGTGGTGGATTTGGCGCTGGGGCACATCGCCGCCATTGAAAAGGTCAATACGACGGGCGTACATATCTACAACCTGGGTACGGGCCACGGATACAGCGTTTTGGATATGATTCACGCGTTTGAAAAGGCTTGCGGCAAGACCTTGCCTTACAAGATTTGCGACCGTAGACCTGGCGATATCGCGGCTTGCTACGCTTGCCCCGATAAGGCGGCAAAGGAGCTGGGCTGGACGGCGAAATTCGGCATTGAAGAAATGTGCGCTTCGCAATGGAAATGGCAGAGTGGCAATCCTAACGGCTACGAAGAGAACTGATCGAGGGGAATCCCTATGGCGATCGTTCCCGACAGCGTAATTCGCTCTCGGCGAAAGACGCTTTCCGTCAGCGTGAATGCGCTGGGGCAAGTGATTGTGCGCGCGCCGCTACGCTACCCCGAGGAAAAAATACGGGCGTTTTTGGCGGAAAAAGAGGGCTGGATTTTCAAACATAAGCAAAGAATGGCGCAGGCGGATATCCAATTACCCAACGAGGATTTGGACGGGTATGCGCTGCCCTTGCTGGGCGAACGGTATTGCATTACGCTGGACGACGGAAAGCGACTGCGGCTGCTGACGGCGGAAAAGCGTATTCTTTTGCCGCGGGAAAATGCGGAAGAAAAACTGCGCAGGTGGCTGAAAGAGAATGCAAAACGGATATTCACCGCCGCCACCGCATTGCGCGCGGAGGAGATGGGTACGCCCTATAAAAGCGTTTCGATTACCTCGGCAACGACGAGGTGGGGCTGCTGCACGGGGGACAATCGCCTTCGGTTTTCCTTTCGGCTTTTGTATGCGCCCAAGGACGTGATTGATTACGTCATCGTCCACGAGCTTTGCCATACGCTACATCATAACCATAGCAAGGCGTTTTGGTTGGCTGTGGAAGAGGTATTACCCGATTATAAGCAAAAGCGCAAATGGTTGAAGGACCGTGGCGCGCTGTTGAAAATTTTGTAAACTTTCCGCATTTTTTGCGGAAAATTAAGCAGGAAGAACTATGTTAGAATTAAAAAATATCACCTATCGCGTATCGGACGAACGGGGCGAAAAGACGATTTTGGACGATGTCAGCCTCACGCTGGACGAAAGGTTTGTGGCGTTCACCGGGCCGAACGGCGGCGGGAAATCCACGTTGGCAAAAGTGATCGCAGGGATTGTCAAGCCCACCGAAGGCAAGATCTATCTGGACGGCGAGGATATCACCGACCTTTCGATTACCGAGCGCGCGAACAAAGGCATTTCTTATGCCTTTCAGCAACCCGTAAAATTCAAGGGCATTACTGTGCGCGACCTCATTTCGTTGGCAGCGGGCAAGCAGACCAAGGTGTCCGACGCCTGTGCTTACCTTTCCGAGGTGGGGCTTTGCGCGCGCGATTATATCGACCGTGAAATCAACGCCTCTTTGTCTGGCGGGGAGTTAAAACGCATCGAAATTGCCACCGTGTTGGCGCGGGGTACGGCGCTTTCGATCTTCGATGAGCCCGAGGCGGGTATCGACCTTTGGAGCTTTAACAACCTCATCGCCGTCTTTGAAAAAATGTACGAACGCACAAAGGGAAATATCTTGATCATTTCCCACCAAGAACGCATTTTGAACATTGCAGACAAAGTGGTGGTTTTGGCGAACGGAAAAGTGCAAAAGCAGGGCGAAAGAGCAGAGGTTTTACCTTCGCTGTTAAGCGGTTCAGCTTGTCCCGCTCTGACGGAAAAGCTGTAAAAGGAGGGTACCATGGACGCGATTGAGAAAGATTTGCTATTACAAATTGCCGATCTGCACGGCGTACCCGAGGGCGCGTATAATATCCGCGCGAACAGCGGCTTGCAGGGCAGAAATTCGACGGAAAATATCGAAATTGTCCCTAAAACGGACGGAAAGGACGGCATTGATATCTATATCAAGCCGGGTACGAAAAACGAAAGCGTGCATATTCCTGTCATCATTTCTAAGGCGGGCTTGCAGGAGTGTGTGTATAACGATTTTTATATCGGGCAGGACGCAGACGTCGTTATCGTTGCGGGCTGTGGAATTCATAACTGCGGCGGGGTGGAGCTCACCTCTCGGCACGACGGCATCCACACTTTTCACGTAGGCAAAAACGCCAAAGTGAAGTACGTAGAAAAACATTACGGCGGCGGCGACGGCATGGGCAAGAACGTGATGAACCCCGAAACGGTGGTACATCTTGCCGAAGGCGCCCACATGACGATGGAAACCACACAGATCAAGGGGATTGACAGCACCGGCCGTAAGACGACGGCAACCCTTGCGGCGGGCGCGAATTTTATCGTCAAGGAAAAGCTGTATACGCACGGCGAGCAAACGGCGGACACCGACTTTGTCGTTGAAATGAACGGCGAGGGATGCAGCGCGGACATTATGTCCCGATCGGTGGCGGCGGATCGTTCGAAACAGAACTTCGTTTCCACGATGAACGGCAACGCGCCCTGCTACGGGCACACCGAATGCGACGCCATCATCATGGACGATGCAAAGGTGGCGGCAGCCCCCTGCCTCACGGCAAATCACGTGGACGCAGAGCTGGTTCACGAGGCGGCAATCGGCAAGATTGCGGGCGAACAGCTGACAAAGCTGATGACCCTCGGCTTGACGGAAAAAGAGGCTGAAGAACAGATCATCAAGGGCTTCTTGCACTAAACAAGAAAAATACAAAGGAGTAATCTACTATGAGCGAACTTTCCTATAAAAGAACGAACGTATACGAAACGGCGGACGAGGCAAAGCTGAAAGCAATCTTTGATTATGCAAAGGGCTACGCAGCTTTTTTGGACGCGGGTAAGACCGAGCGCGAGGCTTGCGCTTACGCGGAAAAAGCGGCGATTGCGGCGGGCTACGTTCCTTTCTCGTTTGATAAAAAATTGCAGCCTGGCGATAAGGTGTATTATAACAACCGCGGCAAAAATCTGTACTTGATCCGCGTGGGCAGCGAGGACGTGGCGAAAAACGGAATTCGTATCATCGCGTCGCACATCGACAGCCCCCGCATTGATTTAAAACAGGTTCCCCTTTACGAGGCGGAGGGCATTGCGTTTGCAAAGACCCATTATTACGGCGGCATCCGCAAATATCAATGGGCGGCAATCCCTCTTGCGCTGCACGGCGCGGTGGTGAAAAAGAACGGCGAGCTGATCGAGGTGGCAATCGGTGAGGACGAAAACGACCCCATCTTCTACATCAGCGATCTGTTGCCCCATTTGGCGGCAAAGCAGAATGCAAAGCCCTTGGGTGAAGGCTTAGGTGGCGAGGATTTGAATATCTGGCTGGGCAACATTCCCTATACGGCGGCAGAGGATAAAAAGGACAACACCGTCAAGGAAAACCTCTTGAAGATTTTAAACGAAAAATACGGCATGATCGAGGCGGACTTTTTGAGTGCAGAGCTCTCCCTTGTGCCTGCTTTCAAAGCGCGTGATTTGGGCTTTGACAGAGGCTTGATCGCAGCGTACGGTCACGATGACAGAGTGTGCGCGTATCCTTCCTATACCGCTTTGTTTGACACCCCGTCGGATAAGACGGTGATGGTGGTGCTTGCCGACAAGGAAGAAATCGGCAGCGAAGGCACGACGGGTATGCAGTGTGCCATCTTCACCGACCTCATTGATGCGATTGCCGATGGCTTTGGCGTTTCTGCGGCGGCAGTGCGCGCCCATTCCAAATGCTTGTCTGCGGACGTGAACGCGGGCTATGACCCCAACTTCCGCGACGTTTGCGAACCGTTGAACTCTACCTATCTTTCCTGCGGCGCAGGGCTGACGAAATTCACGGGCTCACGCGGGAAGGGCGGTTCGAACGACGCCAGCGCAGAATTTATCGGGCAGGTTCGCAAGCTGTTTGACGATAACGGTGTCATTTGGCAGACGGGCGAGCTGGGCAGAGTGGACGTCGGCGGTGGTGGCACGGTTGCCAAATACATCGCTAACATGAACATCGACACGGTGGACATCGGCGTTCCCGTCATTTCAATGCATGCACCCTACGAGGTGGTTTCCAAGGCGGACGTATACGAGGCGTATTGCGCATTCTGTGCGTTTATTAAATAATGCAATAAGGCATAGGGAAAAGCCGCGCTGGCGATAGCGCGGCTTTTTTTGTTCGGTATTCTTATCAAGCAAAAACGCTATGCGGAAATTGCATAGCGCTTTTTGGATTATTCGATTTCGATTTCCCCGTCGTTTACCGTAACGGTAGAGGAGAAAAAGGCGGTCAGCGCCGTCAGCAGCTCCTCGTAATCGGCGGCGGCAAACGATTCGTTTGCAGAATGCATCGCCAGCTGCGGCAAGCCGATGTCCACGGCAAGCATACTGATACGCGATTGCGACAGCACGCCGAGGGTAGAACCGCTTCTGACGTCTGAACGGTTAAAGAAGGTCTGCGTCTTAACGCCCGCGCGCGTACAAATTGTTTTAAAGATTGCCGCGGAAAGGGAGTCCGTCGTGTAGGCCTTGCCTGCGTGGTGCTTGATAACGACGCCGCCGCCCAACTGTACGCGGTTGGTGGGGTCTGCTTTTTCAGGGTGGTTGGGGTGGCTGGCGTGCGCGTTATCCGCAGATACCAAAATGCTGCCTGCCAGCGCTTTGTACAGCTCGTTTTCGTCCAGCTTTAAGGCGTAGGTGATTCGACGCAGCGCGTTTTCCAGAAAATCCCCTGCTGCGCCCTGCGAGGTATGGCTGCCGATTTCTTCATTGTCAAAGAATGCGCCGATGCAGATTCCGCCGCTGGTGGCAGCGTGCGCGCAAAGCGCCTCTACAATGGCGTATACACAGGTCAAATCGTCGATGCGGGGGCTGGCAATATATTCGTCGTTTACCCCAAAAGAATAGGGCATGTCTGCGTTCACCAAGAAAAGATCGTGGGAAAGCACGGTTTTATCCGTGATGGAACTCAGCCATTTTTCACCGCAGCCGTTTGCGGCAAGCAAGGGCAGAAGATCCACCTGCGGATTCAGCGCCAAGCCCTCGTTTGCGCTACGGTTTTGGTGGATTGCCACCGAAGGAATGGTCAAAAGATAGTCAGAGGCGACGTTCTCGCATTTTAATACGCCGTTTTCTTCCGCTACGATTCTGCCAGCAATTTTTAAGGGACGGTCCAGAAAGCTGTACCAAAGCCCGCCGCCATACGTTTCCACGTTGAGCTTTTCGCAGTTTTCCGCTTTCATCACGGGGTTTTCCTTAATCTTTAAAGCG
Organism: Candidatus Scatosoma sp.; assembly: GCA_045606365.1. Taxonomy (GTDB): domain Bacteria; phylum Bacillota; class Clostridia; order Christensenellales; family Borkfalkiaceae; genus Scatosoma. Next base: position 22,240 of record JAZURU010000125.1, read on the forward strand.
GGGGAGTCCACGTGCGCCGCTGCAATCTTAAAAAAGAGCTGATCCAAGTTGCCTACGCAAAAGGCAATTAGCGCGCAGCCGCCCCGTTCGAGGTAATACTTTCCGCCCTCCTCGATTTCCCAATCCTCCCCCTCTTTCAAGGGCAAAAAGCCGTTGTCGGCAAGGATCGCTTTTACATTTTCCACCGCGTGATAGGCGGTGTAGGAATATTGCAAAAATTCTTTTAAATTGTCCAGCATAAATTCACTCCGTGCGTTGTTCTATCTTCGTTATTGTACCATCTTTTTTGAAAGAATGCAAGTGCATTGTTGAAAAAAGCGGGAAAAATGGGGTGAATTTTTTTTGATAGGAAAGGGAAAGATGAAAATACAGTGAAATAAAAGGAAAAATTCCGTTAAATACTTGACAAAACCTTAGAAGTTGCGTATAGTATTATCAAACAAAAAAATTGTCAAACGAATCAACATTTTTACATAAGGAGCAAAACGATGGAAAAGAAGAAGAAAATCCCCAAGCCCGTGACGACGCAGGAGGAAAATAAGGTATACCTGCGTAAGATTTTTACCATGCTTCGGGATATTGAGGTGGCATTGAACGCGCAGAGCAATGAAAAGTACAACAATACCGAAATTCGATTGATGAACGAGGTCGTATATGCTGCGGGCATCGGGGAAAGATTGATCTCTACGCAGCTGGCAACCCGCTTGGGAATCACCCGTTCTGCTGTTTCGCAAATTGTCGGCAAGCTGGAAAAGGACGGGGCGGTGCGCCGCGTTCCCGACGCGGTTGACAGAAAGATTGCGTACGTGGAGCTGACGGAAAAGGTGGCGGAAACGTACAAGAACATCGTGGCGCAATATACCGATTTTGTGGGAAAGGTGGTCGCGTATATGGGCGTTTCGAAAATCAATAAATTATTCGTACTCGTCGACGAGTTTTATTCGGCGGTGGAAAACGCTTGCGAGGATTGTGCTTGCGAGAAATAAGCTAAGAGAAGTGAAAAAAGTTTGTAGTTTTAAGGAGAGGAAGGGCGTATGTTAACGCTGAAAAACATCAAAAAAGATTATACTACGGGAGGAAACGTCGTACATGCCCTGCGCGGAGTATCCTTGGAGTTTCGTTCCAACGAATTCGTGTCCGTTTTAGGGGCAAGCGGCTGCGGTAAAACGACCCTTTTGAACATCATCGGCGGGTTGGACAGATACACCGAAGGGGATCTGATTATCAACGGCGTATCCACGAAGGATTATAAGGATAAGGATTGGGACGTTTACAGAAACCACCGCATCGGCTTTGTCTTTCAATCGTACAACCTTATACCGCACCAGACGGTTTTAGGCAACGTCGAGCTGGCGCTGACAATCGCGGGCGTATCCAAGGCAGAAAGAAAAAGACGCGCGCGTGAGGCGCTGAAAAAAGTGGGCTTGGAGGCGGAGCTGAAAAAACGCCCCAACCAGCTTTCGGGCGGACAGATGCAACGGGTTGCCATTGCGCGGGCGCTGGTGAATAACCCTGAAATTTTGTTGGCGGATGAACCGACGGGCGCGCTGGATACCGAAACCAGCGTGCAAATCATGGAGCTGATCCGTGAAATCGCGGGGGAACGGCTGGTGATTATGGTCACCCATAACCCCGAGCTTGCCGAAAAGTACTCCTCCCGCATTGTGCGCCTTTCGGACGGTTTGGTGATCTCGGATACGAACCCGTTTGACAGCGAGGCGGAAAAGAAAAAGCTGTGGAAACAGATTGAACAATCGGGCAAGACCCGCGAACAGTTTGCCGCATGGCTGCAGGCAAAACGGCAGCGTGAGGGTAACCGCGAAACGGCGTCGATGTCGCACGGCACGGCGCTGGGGCTCAGCGGCAGGAACTTGGTGGCAAAGAAAGGGCGTACGGCAATCACCAGCATCGCGGGCAGTATCGGTATCATTGGCGTGTCCTTGGTGCTTGCGCTGCGCGGCGGCTTTACCACGTATATCGCCAACACTGAAAAGGATATGCTGTCTGCCTATCCCATTTCCGTAAGGGAAACCACCTTGGATTATGCAAACATTTTGCAGGCAATGGAGGGTGGAAACGTCGAGGTGGATCTATCGAAGCTGAACGACAGCGTTTACGTCAACTCGTTTTTAACCAAGCTTGCCAACAACATGATGTCCACCAACACCATCACGCAGGAATATATCGACCACGTAAACGCAATCGACGCAGAACATTATTACGCTAAGCAATTTTTATACGGCGGGGACCTGGGAAACAACCTCTTCCAAAGCGTAAGCTTTTCCGTGGAAACACCCGAAGAGGGGGATATCGAGCCTAAATATGAATACGTAATGTCGCTTAGCAGCTTGCTTTCGATGTACCAAGGACAGCTGGAGAACAGCGAATCGGCAAGCGAATATCAATCCTTTTCGATGATGTTCGGCTCGGTGGAAAGCGTCACCTACGAAATGCCGAACAATGCCGATTATATCCTGTCGCAATACGACGTGGTGGCGGGGGAATATCCCGACGCTAGCTCTGAAAACGAGTTTGTGCTGGTCTTGAACAACGACGGCGGCATGACTGACCTTGTGATGGCGCAGCTGGGCTTGCTGTCCATGGAGGAGGTATTAGCGCTGTTTGAAAAGGATTTGGACGGCAATGATGATTTGACCTACGTGCCCTACGAGGAGCTGCTGGCGCATCGGTATATCTATTATCCCAACGATTCCATCTACACCAAGGCGGCAATGCCCTCGATGGGCATGCAACAGCTGTGGCAAAAGACGGGTTATTACGACCCCAACGCCAACCTGACCATGAACGAAAAGAAGGGTACGGAAATCAAGATCGGGTGTATTCTTCGCGCCAAGGAAACCACCGCTTACGGCTCGCTTAGCAGCGGTTTGGCGTATATGCCCGGATTTACGCAAAAATATCTTGCGGACAGCCGCGCCTCTAAAATCGCACAGGACACTGAGGAACAGCAGAGGGTGTATTCCATCGATTTTGGCAGCGTGATCGAGGCGATGATGACGGGGGATTATTCCAAGATGCGCTACAACTTTGAGGATTTGACCCTTCGCGATCTGGGTGGAGCGCAAATGCCCAACGAGATCCGTATCTACGTCAAGGACTTTGACCATAAGGACGCGGTTACGGCACACCTTGATAAGTGGAATG
>JAZURU010000126.1:0-2287 GCA_045606365.1 Candidatus Scatosoma sp.
TTCCACAAACAAAGACTGCAATCGTGAAACAACGGACAAAGCCCAACCTTACGATAAAGGTCGGGCTTTTTTGTGCGGACGCACAACGTTTGCCTGCATAGACACTTTGGATTTTTTCCTATGCCTCACCGCGCGGCAAAACGCCTCTGTCAAAAAGAAAAACGGACGTTTTCCCGTCCGTTTTTTATGTTTTCCATTACAGCTTCGCTATCAAAATTTTGATTGACGCGTCACCCTCCTCTACCTCAACCACCGTTGCAGGCTGGGCAATCGTCTGCACCGAAGAAAGCGTTTCCTTGCAAACGTAGTCCATCCACGCCGCGGGATAATCTCCCTCGACAAAGATTGCAATTTTGTCCGTGATCTCGCAGCCGATCTGCTTTCTGGCGTCTTGAATGCTGCGAATCATTTCACGCGCAAGCCCCTCTGCCTTCAGCGCCTCGGTGATTGTCAAATCCAAGGATACCACCAGGTCGAAATCGCTTGCCACAAACAAACCGTCCTTTGCAATATAGGTGATCAAAATGATCTCTTTATCGTACGTTTTGATCTGTCCGTCGACGTCGCATTCCACAACGCCCCCTTTCATTTCGTATTTACCACTCTTTACCGCCTTGATAATCTGACCGATTTCAGTGGGATACTTTTCGCGGATTACGTTAAAGTTGGGGTCGCGTTTCATCGTCGCAATGTCGCTGACGCTGGAAAGGATCTCGATGTTTTTGATGTTCAGCTCTTCCTTTAAGATGTCCGCAAATTCCTCGATGACCTTTACCTTTGCTCCATCGGTGGACGCAACGCGCAAAAGACTGAGTGGCTGACGGTTTTTCACCTTGTTCTTGTTGCGGATATTACGCGCAAGCGCAATAACGCTCTGCACCGTTTCGATTTTGCCAAGCAGCTCTTCGTTGGCGTACACCTCAGAAATTTCTTCCCAATCCGCAAGGTGCACGGAAAGCTCGCCCGTCAGCAATTTATAAATCTTTTCGGAAACGATGGGCGCAACGGGCGCAAGCAATTTCGTCACGTTGACCAGCACGTAATACAGCGTTTCGTAGGCGTTTTTCTTGTCCTCGGTGAACTCCGCCCCCCAGAAACGTCTTCTGGAACGGCGAATATACCAATTCGTCAAGCCGTCCAACAGCGAGGCAATGGGCTGGACGTATTCGTCCACCTGATAATTGTCCATGCTGGTGCGGATCGTTTTTTCCGTGTCGTACAGCTTTGCCAAGATCCACTGATCCAGCAGATTGTCGCTGGCAGGCTTTTTCGCCTCGGTGGCGTGAAAACCGTCGATGTTCGCATACGAAATGAAGAAGTTGCAAGCATTCCAATAGGGCAGAATGAACTGCTGATACGCGTCCTGAATCCCCGAATCGTCAAACAAAAGATCACCGATCAGCATCGCTTTCGTCTGGTACAGATACAGACGGAAGGCGTCCGTGCCGTATTTTTTCATCAACTCCATCGGGTCGGTGTAGTTCTTCGAGGATTTGGACAGCTTTTTGCCGTCCTTCGCCAAGATCGTGCCGTGTACGATACAGTTTTGGAACGCAGGTCTGTCGAATAAAGCCACTGCCAAAACGTGCAGATAATAGAACCAGCAACGGATCTGCCCCGTGTATTCGACGATGAAATCGCAGGGGAAATGGCTTTCGAACCATTCCTTGTTTTCAAACGGATAATGCTTTTGCGCAAAGGGTACGCTGCCGCTTTCAAACCAGCAGTCCAGCACCTCGGGCACACGCTTCATCACGCCGCCGCAATGGGGGCAGGTAAAGGTGATTTCGTCCAAGTACTGTCTGTGCAGATTGTCAGGGCGTACGCCGCTGACCTGCTCGATTTCGTCAATGCTGCCCAGCACCGTTTGATGTTCACAGCCATCGCACTTCCAGATGGGAATGGGGGTGCTCCAATAACGGTTTCTGGAAATATTCCAATCCCTTGCGCCCTCCAGCCAATTGCCGAATCTGCCGTGCTTGACCGTTTCGGGTACCCAGTTGATCCCTTCGTTGAGTTCAATCAATCTGTCCTTAATCTTGCCGACGTTGAAATAGTACGCGTCCATCGCCTTGTAAATCAAGGGGCGCTTACATCTCCAGCAATGGGGATAGTTATGTTCGATCGTACCGTCTGCAACGGCTAAGCCGTTGTCGTAGAGGAAACGAATGATGACGGGGTTCATTTCAATCACCGTCTTTTCTTCCTGAATGGGATAGAAATCGGCAATCTCTTCGGTGAACTGTCCCTTGCTAAGTCGGAGGCCAAGCGGTCTTAGGAAGACAAT
>JAZURU010000127.1:0-3367 GCA_045606365.1 Candidatus Scatosoma sp.
ATTATAAGAAATATATTGCCGAAAAATTACAGGTAGAGGGCGTCACCGCGGAAGAAATTTACGAAAGTATTGCGCTCCCCCCGAACACGGAAATGGGGGATTACGCGTTGCCTTGCTTTAAGTTTGCCAAGGTGTTAAGAAAGAGCCCTGTGATGATTGCCGAGGGGTTAAAGGCGGGCTTTTTAACGGACGACGTGGTGTCCGAGGTGTCTGCGGTCAACGGCTATTTGAACTTTAAGATTAACAAAGACGGGCTGGTGCAGCAGACCCTTTCCAAGATTTTTGCCGAGGGGGATCGCTACGGCGCAAGCAACGAGGGGGCAGGCAAGGCGATCTGTATCGACTATTCCTCTATCAACATTGCAAAGCCTTTCCACATCGGGCACCTTTCCACCACGGTGTTGGGCGGCGCGTTGTATCGCATCATGAATTTCTTGGGCTATAAAGCGATCGGCATCAACCATTTGGGGGATTACGGCACGCAGTTTGGCAAGCTGATTTCCGCCTATAAGCGTTGGGGGGTAAAGGAAGAGATTGAAAAGGGCGGTATTCGCGCTTTGAACGAGCTGTACGTACGTTTCCATCGGGAGGCGGAGGAGCACCCCGAATACGAGGACGAGGCGCGCGCCTACTTTAAACGCATCGAGGAAAAGGACGAGGAATGTCTTGCATTGTTCCACTGGTTTAAAGAGCTGACCTTGAAAGACGTGCAAAAGATCTATGACCTTTTGGATATCCATTTCGATTCCTATAACGGGGAAAGCTTTTTCTCGGATAAAATGGGCCCGATCGTAGACGAGCTGAAGGAAAAGGGCTTGCTGATTGAAAGCCGTGGCGCGCAGGTTGTCGACTTGGAAGAATACGGCATGACCCCTTGTATGATCTTAAAATCGGACGGCACTTCGCTGTACGCCACCCGTGATATGGCGGCGGCGCAATACAGAAAGGATAACTACGATTTTGATAAATGCTTATACGTCGTTGCCTACCAGCAAAACCTGCATTTCAAGCAGTTCTTTAAGGTGTTAGAGCTGATGGGTAAGGAATGGGCAAAGGATCTGGTCCACGTTGCGTACGGCATGGTTTCCTTGGAAGAGGGGACGATGTCTACAAGAAAGGGCAACGTCGTATTTTTAGAGGACGTCATCGCCAAATGTATCGAAAAGGCGTATACGATCATCGACCAAAAGAACCCGAACCTTGAAAATAAAGAGGATGCGGCAAAGAAAGTGGGCGTGGGCGCGGTCATCTTCGGCGCGCTGTATAATAGCAAGATTAAGGACATTGTATTTTCCTACGATAAGGTGTTGAATTTCGAGGGGGAAACCAGCGTGTACGTGCAGTACACCTGCGCGAGGGCAAATTCCGTCTTGCAAAAGGGCGGTGTACCTACTAAGTATGAAATCCCCGAACTTTCCACGGTGGAAATCGACCTTGTGAAATCGCTGGCGGATTTCCCGCAGACGGTCAAGGATGCGGCGGAAAAATACGAGCCCTCGTATATCGCTCGTTTTGCGGTGGACGTCGCACAGAAGTTCAACAAATTCTATTTCGATTGCAAGATCCTTTCTGCCGAGGATGAAAAAACCAAGACGTTCCGTCTTGCGCTGACCGCAGCCACCTTGCAAACCTTGAAAAACGCCTTTGCATTGCTGGGCATCGGGATTCCCGAGAAAATGTAAAACCTGTTTTCTTATACTCTCCGCGAAGAAACGGAGAGTATTTTTTTGTCGAAAAAAATGGCTGGAAAAATTTTTCAAAAAAGTATTCCATTTTCCGCAAAAATATGTTATGATTATACGGTATCCTTCTTTGGAGAGGCGCTATGCGAGAAAAATACACGTACGAGCAGCTTTTGGCTTTGCTCGATTCCCACAAAAATGCGGATAAGCAATGGTTTTTGTCCCTTTTGAACGACGAGGAACAAAACCGTTTGGAAATGCAACACGTAGAGGCGGTCATGCAAATGATGCGCCTAGTTCGCATACGCCCGCATAAGCGCAAGATTGCCGAGGCGCAAAGCAAGATAGATCAGATCGAAAAGGGGGGCAACCCTACGGCGGCGGACGTTGTTGCGGTGCGCGCGCTTTCGGCTGAAATCGCCGAACAAAAGCAGAAAATCGACGAATACAGAAGCTATTTTGAACAGCCGTACTTTGCCCGAATGGATCTTATTGATCAAAAGGAGGGCTATAATAGTTATTACATCGGCAAGAAAGGGGATAGCAAGCTGGAAATCGTCGATTGGCGCGCCCCCGTTGCTAAACGTTATTATCAAAAAAGCTGCGCTTCGTTCATCTTTGGGGAATACGCCTATAAGGCGATTCTTCGTCGGGCGATTTTGGCAAAGAACGGAAAATTTGTCGAATTTAAAAACGAATACCTTTCCTTAAAGGAATATTTGACGGAGGAGGAAATCGGGGGCAGGGACGAGGACAACGTATTAGATCCCTTCCTTCGGGAGATCATTCGCAGCCGCAAAGAGGAAACGGCGATCCAGGACATTATTCGTACCATTCAGGAAAAACAGTACGAAATCATCACGTTGCCTGAAAACGTCCACTTTGTTTTGCAGGGCTGCGCGGGCAGCGGCAAGACGATGGTCATGCTGCATAGGCTGAGCTATTTGATGTACAACCACGACGGCGTGCGCGCCCACGACGTTTTAATCCTTACGCCCAGCAGTTCGTTTAACGCCTTTATCAACGAGCTGGCTACGGTATTAGAGCTCAGCGGCGTGCGTACGCTTACGGTGCAGCAGTACTTTATGCAGGTGTTAAAAAACGAAAAAATTGATCTTAGCGATAGGATCGATTTTTCGCAAAGGGAAAACGAAGAATATCTTGCCTATGTTTATTCATCGCAGTTTCCCAAGGACCTGAAAAAGAAAATGGATAAGGTGTACGACAGCTTGTACGGCTTGTTTACGGGGGCGGAATGCGAGGATTTTATCGGGCAGATCGTCGCCGATTGCCATAGGCAGATTGCCGCCTACGAAAAGATTAAAAACGCCTCTTTGCGTGTTCGCAGAACAGTATTGGGCGAAATGAAAGAAAAAAAAGAGGGCGGCTTATATTATACGAAACGCTTCCGCAATTTGATGAATTGCGTTTTGGACGTTGCCGATTTCTTTGAGGGAACGCTACAAAGTGAAAAGGCAAAGATCCCCGAATATTTTTATAGGCAGCTGCTTTCGTTTTTCAAAAGTGCCAGCTACGTTTCTAAGCGGGCGGAAGAAATCTGCGAGGAGGCGCTTTGCGGCTTGGACGGCTTAAAAAAGGAGCTGGAAAATGAAGTTTCCGATTTAAAACGCTTTAAGCAAAAGACGGCAGGCGGCGAGGTGTATCTGTACGCCGACCGGATTGGG
>JAZURU010000128.1:0-4600 GCA_045606365.1 Candidatus Scatosoma sp.
TATTATAAATCTTGAAAATAAACTTGTCAAGCAATTTTGTAAAAAAATAGAAATTTTTTGCAATTTTTTTGGCTGGAAAACGGTATAAGGTAAACGGAAGTATGCGTATCGATAAATTTTTAAAGGTATCCAGAATTTTAAAACGGCGCACGGTCGCGCAAGAGGCTTGCAGCGGCGAAAAGGTGTATATCAACGGCAAAGCGGCAAAGCCCTCCACCGCCGTCAAGATCGGTGACGAGGTCGAGGTTTGCTTTTCGGGCGGCAGCTTGAAAATCCGCATTCTGGGCATCAAAGAAACGGTGAAAAAGGACGAGGCGTCGTCTTTATACGAGGTGATTTCATGAACGTTTCCGTCATTATATGCGCCGCAGGCAAGGGCTTGCGCGCAGGCTTTCCCTGCAACAAGGTATTCGTCCCCTACGAGGGGATTCCCGTCATCGAGCGTACGATTTCGGCGTTTTTGTTGGACGAGGTTAACCAGATCCTCGTTGCGTACAACCCTGAGGACAAGGCAGAGCTGCTTGCCCTCAAAAAGAAGTACCCCATCCAGCTAATCGAGGGGGGAGAAACCCGCACCCAAACGGTGTATAACGCCCTGCAAGCGGTTTCAGGCGAAATCGTACTTATTCACGACGGCGCAAGGCCGTTCGTATCCAAGGCGGAAATATTAGAATGTATAGCATGCGTACGCGCGCATGAAAGCGGCGTCTGCGTCGTGCCCGTGGTAAACACCCAGGCTCGGGTCGTAGAGGGACAGATCGACTCCGTACCTACCCGCGCGGAATGTTATGACGTTTTAACGCCGCAGGGCTTTTTCACCAAAACGCTGCTTGGCTGTTATGAAAAGGCGATGCTTGGGCAAAAAACGTATACGGACGATAGCTCGGTATTCGCAGAATTTTACTTAAAGCCGCACGTATTTATCGGCAACCGCGCCAACCGTAAGCTGACCTACGCGGAAGATTTTCAACCCCACCCCCACCGCGTTGGGTTCGGGGTGGACACGCACGCGTTTGGCAAAGCGCAGGAGTATATCACCCTCTGCGGGGTGCGCGTTCCGTCGGACAGCGGCTTAATCGCCCACAGTGACGGCGACGTTGCCGTGCACGCGCTGATGGACGCGCTGTTGTCTGCGGCAGGCAAAAAAGACATCGGGCATTATTTCCCTGATACGGACGAAAAATGGCGGGGCGCCGATTCGATGCAAATGCTTGCCGAGGTGCTGCGTATCCTGCAAGCGGACGGTTTGACGCCCGCCAGCGTATCGGTGGCGATCCAAGCGGAAAAGCCCCGCCTTGCCAAATACATCGCGCAGATGCAGGAAACCCTTTCCACCGCCCTTTCCATTTCGCCGGATCACGTGGGCATATCAGCAGGCACGAACGAAAAGCTGGGCTACGTCGGCGAAGGCAAGGGAATTACGGTGTACGCATACGTGTTGCTGAAGCAAATACAGTGAAGTTGCCTTCGGCGGTGAAGTTTCTATGAAGTGAAGTTGTCCTGCGGACAGTGAAGTTTTTTGCGTTGCAAAAAATGATCGACGGGTTTATAAAATGATCCCTTAACTTTGCTTTCAGCAAAACTTCACTATGAGTTGAACGAAATAACTTCACTTGCGTAAAGCGCAAACTTCACTTTTGTAAAACAAAAACTTCACTCTCAAAGGAGATTCCATGGCGAAGACAACCAAAGCCCCCACAAGTCAATACGTCTGCACGTCCTGCGGCTACGTGACCCCAAAATGGTTGGGCAAATGCCCCGCTTGCAACGAATATAATACCCTGCAAGAGGAGCTGATCGCCCCCGCAGCGCCCGCCCAAATCGGCGGCAAAGGGGTGACGAGAATGAACGTCAACCGCCCCCTGCCCTTATCCAAGGTCGGCTACGAGCGCTTTCACCGCGTAAAAAGCGGGATTTCGGAGTTTGACACCGTGCTTGGCGGCGGGATCGTTCCCGGTTCGCTGGTGCTGCTCGGCGGCGACCCCGGCATCGGCAAAAGCACCCTGTTAACGCAGGTATCGGCGCACCTTGCCAAGGAACACCCCGTGCTGTACGTATCGGCGGAAGAGAGCTGCTCTCAGGTCAAAATGCGTTGCGAACGTCTGGGCTTAAACAGCGAAAATCTGCTGCTCCTTAACGAAACCTGCCTTGAGGACATCGAGGCAAGCCTCGGCGAAAATAAGTTTGTGGTGATTGATTCCATTCAAGCCATCTATACGGAAGGCTTATCCTCTGCGGCAGGCAGCGTGGGACAGGTGCGGGAATGTGCAGCAAAGCTGATGCGGGTCGCAAAAGCCCACAATATCACTTTCTTTTTAATCGGACACGTCACCAAGGAAGGCGCGCTGGCTGGCCCTAAAGTGCTGGAACACATTATGGATACGGTGCTGTATTTCGAGGGACAGCAGGAGGACAATTTCAAGCTGCTGCGGGCGGTAAAAAACCGCTTTGGCTCGGTGCAGGAAATGGGCGTGTTCGAGATGACGGAAAAAGGCGTCGTCAGCGTGCAGGATTATTCTTCGCTATTTTTGTCGGATACACGAGGGCTTGCGGCGGGCTCGGCAGTCACCCCCGGCGTCAGCGGAAACCGCTGTATCAACGTGGAATTGCAAACCCTGATCGCAAAGACGGCGTACGGTATGCCCCGCAGAATGGCGCTGGGGATCGACGGCAACAAGCTTGCCGTGCTGATTGCCGTCCTTGAAAAACGTTGCGGCATTCCCTTTTGGAGCTCGGACGTCTACGTCAACGCCATGGGCGGGATTCGCCTGAGCGAACCCAGCGTAGACCTTGCGGTGTGCGCGGCGCTTGCCAGCGCTGCGGCGGATACCCCGATCGATCGATACACCGCCCTCTTTGGCGAGGTGGGCTTGACGGGGGAGGTTCGCCCCGTTGCCTACGCGGAAAAGCGGGTGATCGAATGTATTAAAAACGGCTTTAAGCGGGTGATTATCCCCCAAAAGTGCTTAAAATCCTGCGAAAAACATGGGGACAAAATCGAGCTGATCCCCGTCCGCTACGTCGGGCAGATGATTGCCGAGCTGGGCTTGCGCCCTAAGTTCCCCGCAAAGGATTGAGCCTTCCAAGCCTCCCTTGTGTAAAGGGAGGTGGATTGCGTAGCAAGACGGAGGAATTGTAAAAAAGATATGTATTGCTACAAGGACAATCCCTCAGTCAACGTTGTTGACAGCTCCCTTTACACAAGGGAGCCTTTTTTATGCAAAAAAGAACGCTGCGAGTTTTCGCAACGTTCTTTTATTGTTTAGGCGTTTTATGCCGCCATGTCTTCTTCGATAACCGTTTCTGTCGCCGGCTCGACCGTTTCCACAGTCGCCGCAGAGGCTGCCTTTTGCTGTCTGCGTTTTTGCAGCCATTCATAGATCACGTAGAACAACACGATGTAAACCACGAACAGCCCCACTACCACCAAGGGATAGAAAATCGGGCTGCCGCCCACCATATTCCATACGATGCTGTACGGCGTGCCGTCATGGCTCATCAAGAACATGTAATTGTAATCCAACGCCCAATTTGCGATATACGCCGCCACGGAAAATCCCAACAAAATGGAAAGGGTAATCGGGAAATCCTTTTTCTGCATGCTGATCATACCCGAAATCGCGATATACAAAGAGGCAAAACCAGAAATGGAATGGGTGATCCCCGAAAAGACGTTGTCCATGGACAGCACGGGATAAGCGTTATAATTTTGCGTTGCGCCGACCGTACCGAACACCGCGCCCAAAATCCCAAAGGTAAGCACAAAGTCGAGGCATGCCGACTTGACGCGCCCCTTGCAAAACGCCGCCATGGGAATGGCAATCAGCTGAATGCTACAAAGGAACAACGGCAGCACGTACAGCCAATGCAGCGGGTCCTGACAGCGTATACACAGCACGACGATTTTGACAAGCTCAAATCCGTCGATCAAAAAAGCGCAAGCGATTAGCACCTTGTTTTTCGTTGCTAAGTCCTTTCCCTTGTTTCTAAGCCCCAGCCACACGGCAAGCGCCACCATCAGCGCCAAGCATAAAGACACAAATAAAATATGTTGCCAAGACCACGCTCCCTCTGCCTCACGCAGGAACCCATATCCGCCGTCCGCGTAGTTTGCCAAGCCGAAAAATTCTTTCATCCTTTGTACACTCCACCACGTATTATAGCCATTATAGCATATATTCCCAAAAAAGTATAGGAAATTGCGGCAAATTATTAAAATTCTTCCATAACGAAAAGCGGGCGAGCAATGCTCTCCCTCTCTGTCATTCTGAGTGCCCCCTCTCTGTCATTCTGAGCGAAGCGTTAGCGTAGCCGAAAAATCCCTCTCAAACGAGAGCCTTACGGCTACACGCAGGATACAAGGCGGGGCAATCGTGCGCAAGGCTGGCGATCGATGATCGCCCCTACAAAGAAACTATCCCTTTTCAGGCGCTCTACATGATGATACGCATGTACTTTGGCTCCCTTGTGTAAAGGGAGCTGGCAGCATAGCTGACTGAGGGATTGTTTTTAAAAGGAACCGATTGAAATGCTATTGTCGCAAAAAAGCGACGATAACAATCCTACCACCGCAAGCGGTCCCCCTCCCTTTACACAAGGG
>JAZURU010000129.1:0-3218 GCA_045606365.1 Candidatus Scatosoma sp.
CCACCCAGATATTGACCAGCAAAATCATCAATCTTGGCAAAAGGGAAAAGTTGCGCTGGTCCGCCAGCCATAAGATCTCTGTGCCTAAAATCTTATTTAAAATCCCGTCGCCGTCCAAAATTTTCTGCATCAGCAGCAACGACACAAACTGCGGTACGGCAATGGCAAGCACGAACATCGTGCGAAAAATTGCCTTGCCACGTATCCCCTTTCGGTTGATTGCCAACGCCAGCAAAAGCCCGATAAAATAGTTGCTAAACGTCGCCAAAAACGCCCATATAAACGTCCAGATGAGCACCCGCAAAAACACCATTGCAAACGACGACGTTCCCCCTGAAAGAGAAAACAGCGCCTGAAAGTTGGCAAGCCCCACCCAATCGAACAATTTTCCAGGGAGATTAAGCGCGTAATCGTAGTTGGTGAGCGAGATCAGCACCATAAACACCAAAGGCAGCACGGTGAAAATCAGCAGCCCCAACAACGGAATTAGCAACAGCGGAAGATGAAAGCGCTCGTTTAAAAGGCGCAAAAATTCTTGTCTGCCGCTGAGCAGCGGTTTCCCCTCCCGCAGGCGTAAGTCGGCAAGATAGCTCCCCCTGACGTTTGCGTACCAAACGTAGAGATACGCCACCGTCAGCAGCAGCGCCGCCACCCCGTACAAAAGCACCAAAAAGCTGTTGTCCCCACGTACCTTTTCAAAGATTTGCAGCTCCTCGTTCCAGACCTCGCCTGAAAGTCGCACCCCCAAATCCCCCGAAAAGAGGTGTACAAGCGCCCTGCCGCCGCCAAAGGTCATGAACAGCGTAAACAGCGTCTGCGCCAAAAGATAGACCAGCCATTTTGCATACTGCTTGTGGGCAAAGTGCCCAGCACCAACGGCAAAAAAGGAAAGCTTTGTAGAAAAAGACCCGTCCTTAAACGCCCTCGATATCAATTTAAATACGTTCGTTTCCCGTTCCGCTTCCCTTTCCGTCATCTACCCATTTTGCTCCTATTTTTACTTTTTAATCGCCGCCACGCAAGCGTCTAACTGGGCTTTTAAATCAAAATTCCCCGTCTGTACCCCTGTGAGCATCGCATTGCCCAAGCCCTTTAAAGGATCCCACAGCGTGGAGGGTACGTTTTTCTGCGTTTTAGAAAATTGCAGCTGGGCTGCAATCGCCTTTGCCACCGCGTCCCCCTGCACCTTTTCGTTGGCGCGGGCGTCTACGTTCGTAGGCAGATAACTGCGCGTTTCAAAGTGCCTTATCTGGCTGTCTGCGTTCGTGTAATAATCAGCAAACGCCAACGCCTCCGCTTTGTTTGCCGAATAGTTGTTTACCCCCATCAGCTTGTAGCCCGCAAAGGAAACCAGCTGCACCTGCTCGCTGCCGTCATAGGTGTAGGTGGGCAGCTTTGCCGCAGCGAAGTTCTCCCCCCAAGCTTGCTCGATCGCCTTTCGGTTCCACACCCCTGAAAAAGCCGCAACGATGCTGCCGTCGGCAATGCCTGCGATAATCTTCGAATCGTCCGCGTCCGCTTTTACGCGGCTGTCCTTGACCAAGTTCCAAAGGCTCTGCGTCACGCGCTGTCCCACCTCGTTGTTAAAATTGCAGCTGATCGACGTTTCGCCAAGGCTGTTGTCGTACGTCACCTCGTAGCCCAGCCCTTTCCCAAAGTAAAAAGCGGTGTTGTACCAGCCGTCCGACACCAAGAACGCCAGCTTTTTGCCACCCGTGCACTTTGCCAAAATTCCGTCGATGCTACCCACGTCCTCTTCCGTCAGCAACGATTTATTATAATAGAGGAAAAAAGTGTTATCCGTGTACGGCAGAGCGTACACCTCCTCCGCTTCCCCACGACGCACAGTAGCCGCATCCACCGAATCCGCCGTGTTTTGCGCCTTGATCGTTTCCAACCGAGCGCCGCCAATGCGGGTCAGCGCGTCGCCGTTTACCAGCTGCGTCAGCTGATCGTTGGGGAAAGAAAAGACGTCCGCCGCGCTCTCTACGTCGTTCAAAACGCGGGTCGCCGTTTCGTTCTCCCCTTGAATATCAAACACGAAATTGTACTTTTTATCAGGGTTCGCCTTTTGGAATTTATCCGCCACCTCTTTGGCAAACGCCTGATCCGCCTCGGACACCCACACGGTAAGACGGATTGCGTCCCCGTTATCCATATTGCACGCCGACAGAGAAACCACCGCCAAAGCGGACAGTGAAATTGCAAAAAATTTTCTTTTGAACATGGTTTACCTCCCAAAAAATTCGTCTGCTTTTAGTGTTGCGATTTTCCTCTTTTTTTATACGAAAAAAGGCGCTCTTTTTTCAGAGCGCCTTTTACGGTATTATCCTATTATTTACTTTTATCGGTGATAGCGTTCGCACAAAGCTTGCAGCCAAGCGGCTTTTCTGCGGCGAAGATCCTCCATTTTATAACGGAAGGTCCAATTGCCTCCCGTCACCGTCGACGGAGCGTTAATACGCGCCTCCTCTCCTAAGGAAAGCACGTCGTGCATGGGCACAATCACCGTGTTTGCCACCGTGGAAAAAAGCAGCTCGATCACGCTTTGGCATTCATCGTCCGTCGTTTCTACGATATACGGAACGTCAGCAAGCAGACATTGCTTTTCTAAGGCACGCTCGAAGGTCTTTCGCTGCTCCTCCTCCATCGCCAGAAAGAACGCCGCCAGCGGCTCGTTATCGTGCGTACCCGTATAAGCCACACAATTTTTGGGATACAGCGAAGGTAAGTGCTCGTTTTCCTCGTCGCCGTCGAACGCAAACATCAGCACCTTCATACCGGGAAAACCCGTCTTTTTCAACATTTCCCGCACGCTGTCGTCAATGATTCCCAAATCCTCCGCCACGATGTTTTTCGCCCTCATGCCGCGGAACAGCGTATGGGACGGACCTTGCATCCATTCCCCCTCCTTCGCCGTTTCCGCCTCGGCGGGGATTGCAAAAAAGCGGTCGAACCCGCGGAAATGGTCGATACGCACCACGTCGAAAAGCTCCAACGCATACGCGATACGGTCCTTCCACCATCGGTAGCCCGTCTTTTTCATCTTCGCCCAATCGTATACGGGGTTGCCCCACAGCTGCCCCTCCTCGGAAAAGGCGTCGGGGGGCACGCCCGCCTTTAAGCTGGGTTCGCCGTCCTCGTCTAAAAGAAAAAGCTCGCGGCGGTGTTTCCAAGTTTCCAAGCTATCGTACGCCACGTATATGGGCATATCCCCC
>JAZURU010000130.1:0-7492 GCA_045606365.1 Candidatus Scatosoma sp.
GTCCTAAAAAAGAAATCTGCCCATGCAGAAAAGACTGCTGCCTACGCAAGCCCTATCACACGGCATCTTGTTTTGCGACAAGCGCTCGTCACCCGTATGGGATTCTTCACTGCGTTCAGAATGACAGACGAGGGCGTTCTAAACGACAGACGAGGGCGTTCTAAACGACAAAAGCAGGCAAAATGCGTCCATTGTCATCCTGAGCAAGCCCGTAGGGTGCGTCGAACGGATCTCTTGTAGAGGCAATCACCCCTCGTCCGCATGAATTCTTCCTTCCACCGCCAACACGCACATCATAACCCAAACAAGTCGCAGAAAAAGAGGCGTAAATTACGCCCCTTTTCCATCAAGAAATATTCTTTTTAATCGATTGCAACGCCGTTTTTTCCAAACGGGAAACCTGCGCCTGCGAAATACCGATTTCCTCGGAAATTTCTGTCTGCGTTTTCCCCTCGTAGTACCTCAGCAGCAAAATCTTTCGTTCCCGTTCGCCCAGCTTACCCATTGCCTCGCGCAGGGCGACCCGCTCTGTCCAGATCTCGTCGGTGTTTTTCTCGTCCGAAAGCTGGTCCATCAACAGCAGAGTATCCCCCGCTTTGTTATAGACGGGCTCGTATAAGGAAATGGGGTCGGAAATTGCGTCCAAGGCGTACACCACCTCCCGTTCCTTTACCTGCATTTCTTCGGCGATTTTAGCAATCGTCGCCTCCTCGTCACGTTCCTCAATCCGTTCCCGCGCTTTCAGCACCTGATAGGCGGTGTCGCGAATGCTGCGGGAAACGCGCAGGGAATTTCCGTCCCGCAAAAAGCGTTTCATCTCCCCCATGATCATCGGCACGGCATAGGTCGAAAAACGCACCCCCACGCCAATGTCAAAGTTGTCAATTGCCTTGATCAAGCCGTAGCAGCCTGCCTGAAACAGATCGTCCTGGCTGGCGTTGCGGCTGCGAAAGCGCTTCATCAGCGACAGCACCAACCGTAAGTTCCCTTCGATAAACAAATCCCTTGCCCGACGATCACCCGCCTTAACGCGCAACATCAGCTCCTCGTTTTCCTTTGCTGAAAGCTTGGGCAAGCCCTTTTCGTCTATGCCGCAAATTTCCACCTTTTGCATACCATAAATCCTCCTTTTACGTATGTAAAATACGGCAGGGGCGGTATGCCTTAGTATGTCAATCTTTTCCTTTTTCTATACTCTGGTGCTTTTGGAAAGCTCCTTTTTCAACCGCTGAATAATCTTTTTTTCCAGGCGGGAAATATAGCTTTGAGATATCCCCAAAAGGTCGGCAACGTCCTTTTGCGTCATCTCTTCGCCGCCAAATAAGCCAAAACGCAAATACATAATCTTTCGTTCCCTCTCCGTCAGCTTATCCAGCGCGGCCTTTAACAGCTCCCGTTCCGCCTCCTCTTCCAGCTTCCCGTACACCGTTTCCGCCGAAAGCCCTAAAACGTCGGATAACAGCAGCTCATTACCGTCGAAATCGGTGTTCAGCGGCTCGTCAAAAGAAATTTCCGTGCGTAGCTTGCTGGTGCGCCTAAGATACATTAAAATCTCGTTTTCAATGCAGCGCGACGCATAGGTCGCCAGCTTGATATTTTTGTCCACCCGAAACGAATTGACCGCCTTGATTAAGCCGATTGTACCAATCGAGATTAAATCGTCTGGCTCAACCGAGGTATTGTCGAATTTTTTTGCAATGTATACCACCAAGCGCAGGTTGTGCTGGATCAGCTTGGTCTTCGCCTCCTCTGCCTCGCTTTCCCCTGCGAACAGCTGCTGCAAAGCTTCGCTTTCCTCCTCCGCAGAAAGCGGCTTAGGCAACGCCTCGCCACCACCGCAAACGTAATCGACCGTCGGCTTTAATTCCACGGCGTGTATGCTATCCAAAAACACCTTTACAACCTCTCTAAGTCCCATTGTTTACCTCAGTTTTTCTTTCTATACCTGTTTTCAAAGGGGAGGCAGCAGCAATTGATACTCCTTCCCCAACATATGTACCGCCGCGGACAGAAAGACGCCGGGCAAAACCTTTTCTTCCCCATCCGCAAATACCGTAATCCGATCGATCGGGTACAGCCCGATTTTTTTCTCCCCTGAAACGGTGCGTACCGTCATAAAATGCGGCGGCTTTTCCAGCGAAAACAGCCGATACAATACGTCAGGCGACGCAAAACACACCGCCCGTTCACGGTAGCGCGCCGCATTGCCCGTATCGATCAAACCCTTGACGCGTACGCGGGTTTGTCCGTGCGTTATTTCACAAGATACTATATGCGCCACCGCCCGTTTTCTTTCATACATTTTTTGAATCCCCCACTTTACAAGGGCAACGAACACAGCCAGCGCCGCCAATAACCCGCCGACAGGGACTTTTGAAAGGACGCCGCCGCCCTGCGCGGAAAAATACTCGATCCCCAACCCCTCGAACACTGCCACCAGCCCGCCGCCAAAGCAGAAGGACAAAGCATAGAATAAAAGCACCGTCAACGCATACCTGCCCCACGATTTTTGCCTTTTTAGGGCAATCACGCACAGCAGCGCACCCACCAAAAATTTTAGTAGATAGCCTAGCCAAGGCGGCAAGGATAACAGCGGGAATACCAGCGCAAAAGCTGCCCCAGCGAACGCGCTCAACGCCAGCCGCCATAGGCAAATCGGCTGCTTTGCCGCCGACATCGCAAGGTACAGCAGCGCTCCGTCCACCAAAAAATTTTCTATCAGCGCATATTCAACGTAAATTTCCACCTTCCCACCCTTCCACTTTGCCCATTATACCGGATATCGAAAAGGGGGTTTTAGGGAAGAACGTCGATTGTTGCCAAAAATTGCGATATTGATGCTCATGACAAGAAAAAGCCCCTTTTAAGGCAAGCTCTTATAGAGGGAATGCGCCTTTCCCTTATTACATACAAACGCCACTTGACATAAAAAAAGAGGAAGAACCATCGTTCCTCCTCTTAGCAGGCGTAAAGCAGCCCCTTAAAATGCGTTAGGAATGTGCACCAGCCTTTCGGGATACACCTCGACGACGTCAAAGCGCGCGTTCGGCTCGACCCCCTTTCCAAAAAACAGCGCAATTTTTCTGTACCGTTCCTGTTTGCTTTTATCCACCGCCGCCTTCGCCTCGCCAAAGCGATCGCCCGTGCGGGTCTTGACCTCGACAAAGACGACTTCGTCGCCAAAAGCAAAGATCAAATCCGCCTCTCCATAAGGGGTGCGATAATTTTTTTTCAGCAGCTTGTACCCCAGCCTTTTCAAATGCTCGGCAGCGCGCGCCTCCCCCGTTTTCCCTAAAAGTTTTTTGTAAACGTCCTTCTGTGTATCGGGCATAAGCCTTGCTCCTTGATTGCCTGTATGTGCGCCACCGTGCCATAGCCCTTATTGCTTTCAAAGGCATAGGCAGGATACTGCTTTGCGTATTCGTCCATCATGCCGTCACGGTGCACCTTGGCAACGATGCTTGCCGCGCCGATGGAATAGGAGAGCGCGTCCCCCTTGACGATGCTGCGCTGCGGAAACGCAATATCCAACGTCATATTGCCGTCCGTCAACACCACGTCGGGCTGTACCGCCAGCCCTTCAATCGCCTTTTTCATGCCCAGCTTGGTCGCCTCCAAGATGTTGATTTCATCGATGATTTTTTCGCTCACCTCGTACACGGTATAGGCAATTGCTTTTTGTTTGATCTTTTCCGCCAGTTCTTCACGCTTTTTTGCAGACAGCTTTTTGCTGTCGTCTACGCCCACGATTAAGTCCGCATCCGCAAGCGGCATAACCACCGCTGCGCAAACCACAGGTCCTGCCAAAGGGCCTCTGCCCACCTCGTCTACCCCCGCGATATATTTGCAGCCATCCGCCAGCAAAGCACGTTCATATTGCAGTTTTTCTTCCCCGTTCCAAACCTTTTTTGCCATTAAAATTCCCAATCCTTATAATCGTTTGGATCCTCCAAAGTGATCCTGCCCACTCTGCCCTTTCTAAAATCATCAATCAGGGCTTTCGCGCCGCGCTCGTAATCAAATTCACCGCCGCGCAGGATAAACCCACGGCGTTTGCAAAGCGCCTCGTACATGCCCAGTTTTTCCGAAAAATCGGTAATGCCATACCGTTCGGTCAAAGCGGCTGGATATTTTTCGGCAAGCTCGCCTAAAAGCTCTAACGCCACGTCGTCCATATCCAAAATATCGTCGTTGATCGAGCCGATATACGCCAAGTGCCGCGCGTGATACTGATTATCGAACGAAGGAGGCATCGTGCCTGGGGTATCCAAGAGGTCAAACGCCCCACATTTGATAAAGCGTACGTCCCTCGTCACCCCCGCTTTATCCCCCGTTTTTGCGCGTTTTTGACCACTCATCAGGTTCACAACGGTGCTTTTTCCCGAATTGGGAATCCCCGCCACCATAAAACGGAAAGTGCGGTTCAAGCCCTTTGCCTCGGCACGTTCCCGCTTTTCCTCGGTCATCTCAGTCAGCTTGGTTGTGATCAGCCGCTTGGTAGAAACGTTGGTGCTATCTGTGCGAATACACGCCTTGCCCTTGCTTTCAATCAGGCGCACAAACGCATCCGTCTTGGCAGGATCGGCAAGGTCGGCTTTGTTCAAAAGGTACAAAATCGGCTTTACGCCGAAGATCTTGTTTAAGTTTTTATTGTGCGTTGCAATCGGAGCGCGCGCGTCCAAAACGCAAATAACGCCGTCGCAAAGGTCACGCTTTGCCTCCATATCCCGCATGGCGCGGGTCATATGCCCCGGAAACCATTGAATATTTTTCATGTAATTCTCCATTCAACCCGTACATGGGTGTCACTTTTTTAATAAATCAGGGCGATTTTTTTGCGTGATGAGCAGTGCCTGCTCCCTACGCCAGGCATCCACCTTGGCATGGTCGCCGCTGCGCAGAACCTCGGGTACGCAAAGCCCTTTATATTCCTGCGGGCGGGTATACTGCGGATATTCCAAAAGGTTTTGCGAAAAGCTTTCGTCTATCAAAGACGAGGTAGAAATCACCCCGTCCACGTACCTAGAAACGCTGTCCGCAAGCACCATTGCGGGCAGCTCGCCACCCGTCAAAACGTAATCCCCAATCGAGATTTCCTCGTCGATAAACAGGTCGATGACCCGTTGATCCACTCCCTCGTAATGTCCGCACAAAAGGAGCAGACGGGGATATTCCACCAGCTCGAACACCTTTTGCTGACAGAGGGTCTTACCCTTGGGCGAAAGGTAGATGCGCCGCGCCTCGTGATTGGGGTCAACCGCCTCAATCGCGCTGCCGATGGGCTGGGGCATCATCACCATGCCCGCGCCGCCGCCAAAGGGATAATCGTCGCATTTTAAATGCTTATCCTCAGTATAATCGCGAATGTTCACGACGTTGATTTGAATTTTGCCCGCTTTTTGGGCTCTGCCCAAAATACTTTCCTGCAAAGCAGAAAACATCTCGGGAAATAACGTTAAAATATCAATACGCATAGTCGGTTATTTCAAATTGATTTTCTTACGCAAGGTCTGCGTTTCATACAGGAACAGAAGGTACAGTGCCCCCAGCTCCACCGCCAAAAATACCCACCGAGCAATTTCGCCTATCAGCGACAAAACGTCCGCAGGAATGGTGAAGATAATCCCGCCCAAAAAGACGTTGATCACCGTAGACAGCACGTACACGCCCGCCACCAGCAAGCCGATCATCCAATTTTTTAAGCCCCTGTGCCGCCAGCAGATAAAGCCGCCACACACCGCAAGGGCAATCAAAGGGGAAATCAGCGATTGCAACAGCGTATATACGATATCCCAACCGTTTGCAGCAGCGCTGGGTTCGGGGTCAATGACGATGCCTCCGTTTTTGGCAGCCAGAACCACAATCGGTATTAACGCAATCACCAGAGCGATGACTGCCAGCACCGAGGAAACCGCCACCGCAACATAGCCCGCAATCCGCTTTGCCAAGATGTGTTCCTGCGCGGAGGCAGGAATGCTAAGGGTGAGATACCCTTCGGCAGAGAAGAACTGTTTTTGATACCGTTTAGACGCCAAAACGATGGGAAAAATCATAATAAACGCCAACCCGCAAATGAACAACAGCAGCGAGAGAATCCAAAAGATCACGCGCAGCTCCTCTCCGTCGCCGCTAAAATCCTCCGTCGTCATAAAACAGCCCAAAACGCACAGTGCAATCGCCACCGCAAACAGCACCGAGGTTGCAATCAGCATCGGCATCAGATAGGCTTTAAATTCGTATTTCAGCAGCTTTTTCAAAATTCTGCCGCGGACGTTCCGCAGCTTGCCGTTTTTATCGTAATCCTCATCGGGAAGAGGTCTTACAGGGGCATTTTGTTCAAAAAAACGATCGTTTAATACATCCATCTGAACACCTCCCTAAACAATGCGTCAATGGATTTTCCGTGTTCCTTGCGAACCTCCTCGGCTACGCCGCTTAACACCACGCTACCCTGCCGAAGAAAGATCACATGATCGAAATATTGTTCAATTTCCGAAATCAAATGGGTGCTTAATAGAATGGTGGAGTTTTCCGAACGGTTGGATAAAATGGTTTCCAGCACGTACTCCCGCGCGGCAGGGTCGACGCCTGCGATCGGCTCGTCGAATATGTAAAGGCGGGCGTTTCTGGACAGCGTGAGAATCAGCGCCAGCTTTTCCTTTGTGCCTTTGGACAGCGTTTTTACCTTTGACGTCGAGGAAATTCCCAAATCCCGCAGCATCGTTTCCGCTCTGCAACGGTCAAAATCAGCAAAGAAATCGCAATAATAATCCAGCTCTTCCCGTACCGTATAGCTTTCGTTTAAGGAATAAAAATCGGAAAGATAGGAAACGATTGCTTTCGTTTCTACACCGACCTCCATACCCGCAATCCGCGCCTCGCCTGCAGTGGGCTGCAACAGCCCCGTCAAAATCTTGATCAGCGTCGTCTTGCCGCTGCCGTTCGGCCCCAGCAAGCCTACGATCCCGCCGCCTGCAGGAATTTCCAAGTTGACGCCCTGCAAAGCGCACGTTTTGCCGTAATTTTTCGTCAGATTTTTACATTCGATTAAATTCGACATAGCGTTCCCTCCCGTCATATTTTGGCAAAAGAAACTTCTTCGTTCTATTTTGGCGAATCTACCCTTTCGCACTATAAGACATATACAATTGTATTACAAAATGGCGTTGACGAATGCCTGGCTGTCGAAATATTCCAGATCCTCCATCCTTTCGCCTACGCCCGCGTACAGCACGGGCAGCCCCAGTTCCTCGGAAAGCGAGAACACAAAACCGCCTTTTGCCGTGCCGTCCAGCTTGGTCAAGACGATACCGTCCAGCTCGACCGCCTCGTCAAAAACGCGGGCTTGGTTGACGGCGTTTTGCCCCGTCGTTGCGTCCAAGACCAGCAGCTTTAAGAAATCCGCCTCGGGATATTCGCGCGAAACCACCCTGTCCATTTTTCTCAGCTCGTTCATCAGGTTTTCCTTGACGTGCAATCTGCCTGCCGTATC
>JAZURU010000131.1:0-3323 GCA_045606365.1 Candidatus Scatosoma sp.
TTTTCAAGAAAAAAACTATCTTGCTATGCAGTTGTTAATCTTCATCTTGCTCTCGACAGAGAGCGCCGCTACGCAATTTCATTGCATGACAGCTTAAACATAATACCATTAACCGAGAATAATGTCAAGCATTTTTGAAAGAATTTTTAATTTTTTTTAACTTTTTTTCTTTTCGCAAAAAAACCTTTCTTCCCGCCAAATATCTTGCGTATTTTTTACTATATTATAATATGCGCACGCACATATTACGCGCGCATGTATTACGCGCGCGCAAAGAAAAAGACGGAACAAACCCGTCCGTCTTATCCAAAATATATCCTTGTGTTTATCGGCAGCCGCCGCAGGTTTTGCAATTTCCCGAGCACTTTTTCGTCGGCTTGCCCGTGGCGGAATACAGCTCCCCCACGTAATCGCGCACCGTTTCGCCGCCGCAAGAAGGGCACGCCACCTTCTGATCATATTTAGCAACCAGCTCTTCAAACCGCTTGCCGCATTGTTCACATTTGTATTGCAAAAAAGGCATCAATCTCTTCTCCTTTTCTTCTTGACCTGTTTGGGAGTGCGAATCTTCACCGAATCGGTCGACTTGACCAAAACGATCGAGAAAATCACCACCAGCACGACGCAGATCCCCAGCACGATCCAAAATTCCCACGGGCTGCCGCTAAGGGAATCCATACCGAAGGGCAGCTTTACGTTCATCCCCAAAAGCCCCGCAATCAGGGTGGGAATCGCGACCAAAATCGTGATGATGGTCAGACGTTTTACCACGTGATTGACGTTGTTGGAAATGACCGAGCTAAACGCGTCCATCGTCGTTTTCAAAATATCGCGATAAATCGAACACATCTCCACCGACTGCTTGGTTTCGATGAGGATATCTTCCTGCAGATCCTGATATTCTTCATTGCTCTGCACCGATTCTAAGCGGGAAAGCCTGCCGTGCACGGTAGAGTTTGCGGACAGAGCCGTCGAGAAATATACCAACGAATTTTGCAGATCCAAGAGCTCGATCAGCTCTTGATTTCGCATGGATTTATGCAGCTCTGCCTGCAAACGCAAGGACTTTTTATCGATTTGTTTAAGCAAGGACGAAAAGCGTTTCACGTTGCCAAGCATAAAGTTGAGCACAAAGCCCACAGGCTTGGACGTGGAAACCTTTGTACGGTTGGAATGAAAGCTGGTCAAAACGGGGTCGGTATTCAAAGACACCGTGACGATGCATTTGGGGTTATAAATAATTGCAACAGGAATGGTCGTATACTGATCCCCATCCTCGGTGTCCACCAGCATAGGGCTGTCCACGATATACATCGTCGCGCCCTCGTCCACCTCGACACGGGCAGATTCCTCTTCGTCGAGCGCAGCCTTCAAAAGCTCTTCGGGAATACCGCTGAGCGCAACGATATCCTCCACCTCATCGTCGGTAGGGTTGACCATCTCGACCCAGCAGCGGGATTCGAATTCTTCCAACGCAACGATTCTGTTATTTTCCGTCTTGTAAAATTTTACCATAGCTTGTACCGCCTTTTTCGGATTTTTTCATCGGTTAGCCGCTTTTTGACCCTAAAAAAGAGCACAAAAAACGCACGGGAAAAGCCACCGTGCGCCGTACAATCAATAAAATTGCTTAGATCGGATACCACACAGCGGCAGCTTTTACATTGTAAACGTAGCAACTTCGACTATCGGGAACAGCGTCCATAACGTCTCCTTTTTTTGATACGATTATCAAAACACCGCAGAGTGGATTTTTCGCGAAACGGTCTGCGTGCCGTTTCCATTGTGGTTTTCACCCACAACCTTACCCCTATTATACGCCTCAAAAAGTATTTTGGCAAGCGTTTTTTCACTTTTTCTTAAAAAGTTCCTTTTCCAGATACGTACCCCTCGAAAAAACCGCCGACGTCCAAGCCGGTTCTTTCAAACGCGCCAACCAAATGCGCAGGCGTTGCCAACCCATATTCGTTTTCCGCAACGTATTTTCGCAGCGAGGATAACAGCCTTTTGCCACCGATCCCTTTTTCCAGCTCTGCAAACATCACCACCGCCTTTTCTGTGGAAATACTCTGATATTCGTAATCGTTTAAAAAGGCTGACAGCGGCCGATTCATGCCCGTATCCACCCAGCCCAACGCCTTTTGGTAGGTGGTCTTGTATTCCTGATAGCGCTGACGAGCCTCGTCGACCCATTTCCCTTTTTCCATAGCATACTGTGGATGGGCGTCTAAAAACAGCAGCGCGGAATAGGCAGAAAGCCCGTCGACAAGCCAAGCGTTTTCCATACGATTTGCCCCTACCAAAGAATACCACCACTGCGCGGCGATCTCTTTTAATACCGTCAAGATCGACGCCTCGCCCGTCAAGTTCCCCGACAGCATGCAAAGCCCCGCATGGTCGGCAGAGCCGCGCACGATCTCCGTTTCAATCAACGAAAAGCAGTCATAGGGGTATTCCCCAAATACCGAGGAGTAATATTCTATCGCCTGCCGAGCAAGCTCTAACATTGCCGACGGATCTTCTTTTCCAAAATGGTAATATTGCACCGCCGTTTTTCCGGTATGCGTTTTTGCCAAATGGAACTTCGTTGAAAGCGCAAAGGCAAAATCTCGCACGTTCAACGCAGACACGGTATATCTTTTTTTGCTTTCCAGACTTTTTTCCTCCACCACCTCGCCCACACACGCCAAGTGGTATTCCTTGGGCAAGGTCAGCTGTACGCAATAGTTGGCGCACTCTGAAAAAAACGGATCGCCCACGTCCGAGGGCACACATTCGTAAAAGCCCGCGTCCGTAAAGGCGCACAGCGTAGGAAACGCGCCCGCAAGGTTCACCGTATCCTCCGCCACCCCAAGCCGATGATTGACCTTTGCAAGCTTTGTGGAAAACCCGATATCCAGCACCGCCCGTTCTTCTGGCGCAAGGGGCTTTGCCAAATAGGCGTACAGAACGTTTTTATCCTCGCCGCCGATTTCAAATTGCAAGCACCCCAAAACGGAGGATATGACGATTTCGCCATAGCTTGCCCCCACGTAATACGCCTCGGTCATCACGTCGTAGCCGATGGGGGAATACAGCGCTCCTTTTCGGTAAGCGTTCGGATACAGCTGCAGCTTTAAACAGTCGATCTCCCTTTCGTACCCGTTATAAAAATCCACCTTGACCGTTCCCGTCAGCGTGTGATCGGACGGCTTGTATTCCGCCACAATCTCGTACACGGTACGCTCTTTTTGTTTTTTTGAGCAGCCTATGCCAAGTCGGATCGTAGCCATGTCGTTCTGTGAGCCAAGGAGTTGAACTGGTGTATTGTCTTCCTAAGACCG
>JAZURU010000132.1:0-2011 GCA_045606365.1 Candidatus Scatosoma sp.
AGCCAAGGAGTTGAACTGGTGTATTGTCTTCCTAAGACCGCTTGGCCTCCGACTTCCCTCGCATACGAAAACCTTTTCAACCGACATGCCGCCTAAGAGGCATTCTTCCGTCATCTTTCTGCCCTCTACCAAAAAAGCACCAAGCTGTTTTCTGCCCTTTTTATCCTTTAAGGTAGCGGTTTCTTTGACGAGTGGATTGTTTTTTGACGTAATGACCATATTTTCCCAAAAAACAGCAAAAAACCTTTTCGCTAAATGCGAAAAGGCTTTTGATAATCATGCTTAGAGAGCCGCTTTCGCCTTCTCTACCAGAGCCGTGAATGCAGCCGCGTCGTTAACCGCAAGATCTGCAAGCACCTTTCTGTTCAGGTTGATGCCAGCCTTGGAAAGGCCGAACATAAACTTGCTGTAAGAAAGACCGTTGATTCTTGCAGCCGCGTTGATTCTTGCGATCCACAATTTTCTGAAATCTCTCTTTCTTCTTCTACGGCCGATGAACGCATAGTTCAACGACTTCATGACAGCTTGTCTTGCGATTCTGTAAGACTTGCTCTTGTTGCCAAAATAACCTTTGGAAAGCTTAAAAATCTTTCTACGCTTTTTCACAGCGTTTACTGCTCTTTTAATACGCATATCTTAAATCCTCCTTCCTTATTTCTTGTAGGGCATCATACTTTTTACGGTATTTTCCTGGGTCGAAGAAACAAGGGTGCTCTGACGCAAATGTCTTCTTCTTTTGCTGGTTTTGGTTTCTGCTTTGTGGTTCTTACCGCTGTGGGGTCTGTTTACCTTGCCCGTACCGGTGAGCCAGAAACGCTTTTTCGTACTGCTGTGAGTTTTCTGTTTAGGCATATATTTATCCTCCGAATATTTTTTTCTGATTGAATATCTTTTCGCGATCGGCAACCCGTTCGCGTAAAAAGCAACGTTATTTGGCGGGCGAAAGAATCATCAAAATGTTTCTGCCTTCCGTGACGGGCGCTTTGTCCATAACCGCCTTGCCACCCAACATTTCAAAGAAACGTTTCATCACGTCCACGCCCATCGAAGCGTGCGCCTGCTGACGTCCTCTCATTCTAATAGACACCTTGACCTTGTTTCCGTCGCCAAGCATTTCCACCGTCTTTTTTGCCTTAACCTGCAAATCGCCAACGTCGATCGTCATCGAAAGATAGATTTCCTTGATTTCGATCACCTTTTGGTTTTTGCGGTTTTCCTTTTCCCGTTTCGCCTGCTCGAATTTGAACTTGCCATAGTTCATGATCTTGCATACGGGGGGCACGGCGTTGGGGGAGATCTTTACCAGATCCAAATCCTCCTCTTCTGCAAGGCGCAATGCCTCTGCCGCGCTCATGATGCCGAGCTGTTCGCCCTCTGCGGAAATGACTCTTACTTCCTTATCACGGATCTCGCCGTTGATCTGATGCTGGTCTTTAATGGTCGTGTACCTCACCAAAAAAAATAATGGGTTGCTATCACAAGCAACCCACCAAAAGTCGTTTTTTTACAGTTTCCCCCGTAAAAAATCCACGATTGAGCCATACAACTTTGCCGTATGGCGAGAAGGTTTACTTCTGCTTAGCGTTAATATATTAACACACCACACAGGGAATGTCAAGCAATTTTTCACGGTTTTTGAAAAAAATTTCGTTTTGTATCATTCGTGGCGGCAACCGCCCTAATACGCTTGCCGCCAGCCGATTAAAATACCGTTTTGTCTGCAATGTCCGAAAGGACGGTGGCGATAAATTCGTCCGCGCAGACCGCGCCCATGTCGCCCTTATCTCTGCGGCGTACGGCAACCTGACCTGCCTCCATTTCCTTTTCGCCAACGATCAGCATATAAGGCACCTTTTCCATCTGCGCCTCACGGATTTTGTAGCCGATCTTCTCGCTTCTGTCGTCCACTTTGACACGGATACCCTTCGCCTTCATCTGCTCTGCCAAGCCGTTCGCATACTCTACCTGTCTGTCGGTGATGGGCAGAATCTTGACCTGCAAGGGGGAAAGC
>JAZURU010000133.1:0-1657 GCA_045606365.1 Candidatus Scatosoma sp.
GGATGCGAAAATCGAGGAGCATAAGGCGCAAAAGCAATAACTACGAAAACAACGAATGAGGGCGGAAAAGCTCTCTGTTGAATATAGAAAAAATTTATATTATATAGGAGTATAGATATGATGCAATTTAAAGGTTGGGAAGGTTTTATTCCCGGTAAATGGTGCGATGACGAAGTAGACGTGCGTGATTTCATTCAGCGCAACTACACGCCTTATGACGGCGACGCAAGCTTCCTTGCGCCTGCAACCGAAGCGACGAAAAAGCTGTGGCAGATCGTTTGCGATCTTTCGAAAAAGGAAAGAGAGGCTGGCGGCGTTTTAGACGCTGATACGAAGATCGTTTCCACGCTTACGTCCCACGGCGCAGGCTATTTGGATAAGGATCTTGAAAAGATCGTAGGCGTGCAGACGGACGCTCCTTTCAAACGTTCCTTGCAGCCCTTCGGCGGTATTCGTATGTCGGAAGGCGCGCTGGAAATGTACGGCTATAAGCTGGATGCTGGCGTAAAGGAAATCTTCACGAAATACCGTAAGACCCACAACGAGGGTGTGTTCGACGTTTATACGCCGGAAATGAGAGCTGCTCGTTCCGCGCACATTTTGACCGGTCTTCCCGATGCGTACGGCCGTGGCCGTATCGTAGGCGATTACAGACGTGTTGCGCTGTACGGTGTGGATTACCTCATCAAAAAGAAAGAGGAAGATAAGCTGGCAATCAACGGCGACATGACCCCTGAAAGAGTGCGCGACAGAGAAGAGCTTGCTGAACAAATCAAGGCTTTAAAAGCCCTGAAAGAAATGGCAAAGATCTACGGTTGCGACGTTTCCAAGCCCGCAGAAACCGCGCAGCAGGCGGTGCAGGCGCTGTACTTTGGCTACCTTGCGGCGGTTAAAGATCAGAACGGTGCGGCTATGTCCATCGGTAGAAATACCACTTTCCTCGACATCTATATCAAACGTGACCTTGACAAGGGCTTGATCACCGAAGAAGAGGCGCAAGAATTTATCGACCACTTCATCATGAAGCTTCGTATCGTGAAGTTCATGAGAACGAAAGAATACAACGAGCTGTTCTCCGGCGACCCCACGTGGGTGACCGAAGTTATCGGCGGTATGGGCGTAGACGGCAGATCTCTGGTCACCAAGACCTCTTTCCGTGTACTGCACACGCTTGACAACCTGGGCCCTGCACCCGAACCCAACCTCACGGTGCTGTGGTCGAAGAACCTGCCTATTAACTTCAAGAGATACTGTGCAGAAATTTCCATCCGCACCTCTTCGATTCAGTACGAGTCCGACGATTTGATGCGTCCTGAAATGGGCGATGATTACTGTATCGCTTGCTGCGTAAGCTGCATGAAGGTAGGTAAGGATATGCAGTTCTTCGGCGCAAGAGCCAACCTTGCAAAATGCTTGTTGTACGCTATCAACGGCGGTAAAGACGAGCTGATGAAAGACAAGAAGACGGGCAAACCTATGCAAGTTTCCCCTGAGTTCGTAGCAATCACCAGCGACGACGCTCTCGATTATAAGGACGTTTGCGCTAAGTTCGAGAATATGATGAAGTGGTTGGCTGATTTGTACGTAAACACGCTCAACCTTATCCACTACATGCACGATAAGTACAGCTACGAGGCTTTGGAGCTTGCTTTGCACG
>JAZURU010000134.1:0-2437 GCA_045606365.1 Candidatus Scatosoma sp.
TGTTTGAGGCGCTTGGTGGCTATCCCGTAACCATTCGTTTCCTCGATCCCCCTCTGCACGAATTTGTGCCCACCTCCGAAGAGGACATCGCTACCCTTGCGGCAGCGCAGGGCAAGACCGTTGCGCAGATCAAGGACATCATCGCGGGCTTGCACGAGTTTAACCCCATGATGGGTCACCGTGGCTGCCGTTTGAGCGTCACCTATCCCGAAATCGCGGTTATGCAGACGAAGGCGGTGATCAAGGCGGCGATCAACGTTGTAAAACGTCATCCCGATTGGACGCTGGTTCCCGAAATCATGATCCCGATGACGGGCGAAACGAAAGAGCTGAAATTCGTGAAAGACATCGTTGTTAAGACGGCGGAAGAAGTGATTAAGGCTGCTGGCGTTGCTCTGAAATACGAGGTGGGTACGATGATCGAAATTCCTCGTGCTTGCTTGACGGCGGACGAGGTTGCAAAAGAGGCGGAATTCTTCTGTTTCGGTACGAACGACCTCACGCAGATGACGTTCGGTTTCTCCCGTGACGACGCCGGTAAGTTCTTGCCTGCATATTATGCAAACAAGATTTACGAATCCGATCCTTTCGCAAGATTGGATACCACGGGCGTTGGTAAGCTGATGGATATGGCGGTTTCGCTGGGTAAGAGCGTTCGCCCTGAAATGCACTGCGGTATCTGCGGTGAGCACGGCGGCGATCCTTCCTCCATCGAGTTCTGTCATTCGATCGGTTTGACCTATGTTTCCTGCTCGCCTTACCGTGTTCCCATCGCAAGATTGGCTGCGGCGCAAGCGAATATTAAAAATCCCCGCAACTAATTGCAGGGCTAACTAAAAACAAAACGGCTTGGTTTTCGACCAAGCCGTTTTTTTGTATTGTGTTAAATTTTATCCCGCCCTGCAAGATAATCCAACGAGCAGGAAAGCCCTTTTGCTAAAATGTATAAACTGGAAAGGGTCGGGATTTTTCTCCCTGTATACCAAGAAGAAAGTTTTGCCTCGGAAATCCCTGTTAACTTGCTGATTTTATAGCGCGTTAAGCCGCTTTGCGCAATCAATTCTTGAAAGCGTTTCGTTGGCGTAGAGGAGGTTTTGTAGTTTTCCTTTTTGTTTTTATCGGTCAAGCCGAAAAGATAATCGAAAGAACACCCAAACACCTCTGCGATTTTCGTGGCGTTTTCAAAAGAAGGAATATCCTCGCCTCGTTTGTACGAATATAATCGCGAAGGAGCAATCCCCGTCTTTTCCGCAAGGTCGCCCATTTTTAAATTGTGGGAGAGTAGCAACTCTTCTAATGTGTCTTGAAATACGCTGTCCTTTTTCATAAGTAGCTCGGTGTGTTTGTTTTTTCAAAAAAATTATGCATTTTATGACGGAAAAATACTTTACTTTGACGCTAAGTTTAGTATAATAAAAGAAAAAGGAGGCGCAAAAAATGAAAAAACAGTTTACGCAAGAGGAAATCAACGAAAAAGAAATTCAGCCGCAGGAGTTTTTCAACGAGGTAAGGACGGCGTTAAAAGACGTCTTTGTGGCTCGTATGCATACAAACAAAGAGGAGCGCTTGTTGCGGTTGCATTTTCCCAACGGACAGGTTTTTGTGGTGGCGGTTTGGGAAGAGCATAGATAGAGGGAAGGCGGTTTGTCTTTTGCGGGGCAAACCGCTTTTTGTATTGCGCTAAATTTTATCTCGGGTTGCAAAGCAATCCGTGGTTGCCTTTGTCATTCTGAGCGAAGTGCAACGAAGTCGAAGAATCTCATTAGCATAGCCGTCAATTCATGCATTTGCACAACTCATTTACTTTTAGATAGCCCTACAATCCTTTCACCATAGGCAGCTCCCATCCTTTTACACAAGGAAGACAAGAGATCCTTCGGCTGCGCTCAGGATGACATGGCGGGTCAGCGATGCTTGCCCTTAAGGCAGTGTTTTTTCTTGACAATGCGCGCGGGCGCGTGATATAATAATGAACAAGCGTGCGAAAAACAAGCAAGAATACGCAGAAAATGCGCTCTTACCGTCGCTTAAAAAAACGACGGGATAAAAGGTGGATTATGGTCAACGAAAAAGCATACGCGTTGGGGTCGAAACGCTCGGCAATACGCGAATTGTTTGAATATGCAAAAAAACGCGGTGAACAGATTGGCGCGGAAAACGTCTTTGATTTTTCTATCGGTAATCCGTCTGTGCCTGCTCCGCAGCAGGTAAACGATACGATTTGCCGCTTGGTTCAGGAAACGCCCTCGGTCGAGTTGCACGGCTATACCTCCGCGCAGGGGGATAAAAAGGTGCGCGACGCCATCGCCGCCAACATGCAAAAACGCTTTGGCTTTGCCATGGATAGCGACCTCTTGTATATGACCTGCGGCGCTGCGGCAAGCTTGACGATTACGTTGGGCGCGCTCACCGTTGAGGCGGGAGATGAATTTTTGGT